>PHDR01000415.1 GCA_002841035.1 Bacteroidetes bacterium HGW-Bacteroidetes-12
AATGAGGTAGTTAACAAAATGTTTAACTGTTTCGCAATCATTTCTGTTGGTAGCGTCATATAGAACACCAATTTCTAATGCTTTATCAAAACCAATCGCTTTTATATGTCTTGAAACATTTTTTTGTTTGCTTTTTAACACAAATTCGCCAAATTTTTGTTGTATGTTTTTAAAAAAGTTCATTGTAGAAATATATCAATGTAATAATGTATTAATTAACTAACAGCTTTTGCCCATTGCCTATTTATTTTTACGAGCACCCTTGAAACATTAATTTTTTGAAAAAAATATGTTTCGGGACTTCCTACTTTTTACCTCTAACGTGTTTTTCTACTTCGTCCCACATTTCACTAGGAATATTGTCAAAGGAATTAAACTCTCCTGCATTGTAAATCCATTCACCAGCATCAATGGTAACAACTTCTCCATTGATGTAAGCCGAAAAATCTGACATTAGGTACGCTGCTAAATTGGTTAGTTCTTGGTGGTCGCCAAATCGTTTCAATGGAATTCGTTTTAATGGGTCAATTAATTTGGCTAAGTTTTCGGGAAATAAACGACTAAAAGCCCCTTGCGTAGGAAAAGGACCTGGTGCAATTGCGTTGTTTCTAATTCCATATTTTGCCCACTCCGAAGCGAGCGAACGTGTTAATGCTAAAACACCTGCTTTTGCACAAGCTGATGGAACAACATAGCCTGAGCCAGTCCAACTATAAGTGGTTACAATGTTTAAAACGGTTCCTTTAATTTTATTTTTTATCCAGTATTTTCCAAGTGCTAAAGAGCAATTGTAACTGCCTTTTAAAACAATGTCCGTAACTACATCAAAAGCCTTGTTAGATAGGCGTTCTGTTGGGCTAACAAAGTTTCCTGCGGCATTATTTACTAAGCCATTTATTTCTCCAAATTTTGTTATTCCTTGTTCAATTATTTTTTCAACACTCAAATAATCTCTAACATCACATTCGTAGCCAACTATATTCGTTTTTCCTGTGTTTTTAGTTAATTCTACAACCGTTTCATCTATTACTTCTTTTTTTCTGGAAGCGATAATTACATTTGCTCCTAACTCTAAATAATATTGAGCCATACTTTTGCCTAAGCCAGTTCCTCCGCCAGTTACAAGTATTGTTTTCCCAGCTAGTTCATTGTTTTTGAACATTTTTTCTTTATATTTTTCCATAGGGTAGGTGTTTTCGTGGTTCTTATCTTCTCTCTCTTCTCTCTTCTCTCTTCTCTCTTCAACTTTTCACTTCATTTTCTAATTTATTAATGCTTTTTTTAGCACTTTCATATACATTTTGTTCCGAAACAGGAACGGGAGCAAAACGAGCCATATCGCATAAATCCAATGTTTCGATAAGTTCATTAATGGTTTCGTCCGAAACAGCAACTTTTTTTAGTTTATCTTTAATGTTTGCTTGCGTTAATTCTGAGGTAGCAATATTAAGTTTATTTCCAACATAACCAAAAAGTGCCTTTGATGTTGCTTCATAAAAAGCGTTTTTATTGTTTTCTTTTAAACTTTTTTCTGCCGAAGCTAACAATTTTGTTGCTAATTTATTTGCTTTTCGACTTTTTACCATTGCCAAATCGCTATTGGCTGCTCTAATTTTGTTTCTAAAAATAAAGGTAACTATAAATAAAAGTGGAGCTAAGAGTAATAATAAATAAAATTTCCAAGAACCATAAAAATTATCATTAGGATTAATAAAAATTAGGTTATTGGTATGAATAAACCGAATGTCTTCGCCAAGCAATTTAATATCTTCTTTGTTGCCCGAAGTGTAAGTCATATTTGCAGCTGTTCCATCGCCTTTA
>PHDR01000039.1 GCA_002841035.1 Bacteroidetes bacterium HGW-Bacteroidetes-12
AGACAACAGTTATTAAAAGAATTGGGCGTTGATTTTGTTATTAAAACAAAAGATATTGAAGAAGTTTATCCTCCTCATCTCAAAAAAGAAGCGGTTGCATTATTTTTAAGCGAGCTAAAAGCTAACGCATTTAAAAAGGATATAAATGAAAACGAAATAGTGATTACTTCCGATACTATTGTTTGCTTAGATAATGAAATTATAGGAAAACCAACCAACAGAGCAAATGCAATAGAAATGCTTGAGAAATTATCTGGAAAAAGGCATGAAGTAATTACTGCTGTTACACTTTTTTCCAATAAAAAACAAATTTCATTTTCTGTTTGTACAGAAGTATTTTTTAAAACGCTTTCTATGGAAGAAATTACTTATTACATTGATAATTACAAACCTTATGACAAAGCGGGCAGCTATGGAATTCAAGAATGGATAGGTTACATTGGTATCGAAAAAATTATTGGCTCTTATTTTAATGTAATGGGATTTCCAGTAAAAGAAGTATATGATGCATTGATTAAATTTTAAAAAATGGTTCTAAAAAACTACATACTCAACATTATTATTTTAGTTACAACAACCATTTGTATCGCTCAAAACCCTATTGAAAAAGAAGGTTGGACACTTACGTTTAATGATGAGTTTAATGATACGGTTTTAGATAAATCCAAATGGCAAACTTCTTTTTATTGGGGAGGAAGAAACTACGAAAATGACATTGTTTATTATGGTCTTGATCAATTTGAGTTTTCCGATTCTAGTTTATTGATTAAGGCAGAAAAAAAAGAACTAAGCCCCAGCATTCCTTATGTTTCAGGATTGCTTGATGGCAACAAATCATTTAAACAAAAATACGGTTATTTTGAAATTCGCAGTAAAAACCCAACAGGAACAGGTTTTTGGCCAGCATTTTGGTTGGTAAGCACAGAACAATGGCCCCCAGAAATTGATGTTTTTGAGTTTTACACCAGTCATCCTGCAAATTGGAGTACATCGCTGCACTGGAAAAACAAGCAAGAAAAAAACAAACGACAAACAAAAAATTACAAAATTGATGCAAATTCTTCTACTGATTTTCAAATTTACGCAATAGAATGGACTCCTAAAAAAATAAGTTGGTATTACAATAACAAAAAATTTCGCACCATAAAAAAAGGAGTTAAAAGCATGATTTTCCCAATGCACATCATTATTAGCAATGCGGTAAGTGAAATGAAAGGGATGAATCTTGATGATGCAATTTTTCCTAACTATTTTGAAATTGATTATGTTAGGGCTTATCAAAAAAAATGAATAACTACTCTTTTAACTTTATAATTTCAAAAAAATCATCTGTGTAAACTATTGGATAATTGGTTGCTACTTTTGGTTCTTGTTTCTTATCGAGAATTAAATAGTTAGCACCTCTATTTACTAATGAATCAATAAAAGTTGCGGATAAAAGTTTTGAATGTTCAACTGTCCAACCTTTTCGGTTTGTAAAATATAATTCTTGAGGAGATTCCCCTCCATTGATAATGATTAATGCGTCTTTTTCAATTGATGCTGACGCTATCTGCTCTAGTTTTAATTTATAACGCTCATTGTCTTTGATAAAAAAATCATGCTGCTGATTTGCAATTCCCTCAAAACTAATTAAACACAAAAGAACTATGTTTAATGGTTTTGGTAGTTTAGTAATAAACAACGCTGCTAAAATGGCTAGGATAGGGGTAAAAGGAAGTACATAATAATTATGAGTTGCAAATACACTTCCTGTTTTAATAGCATAAAAAATGAAAACAACAAAGAGTAATAAAAAACACAAACTATATTTTCTATTATACTCTTTTATAATGAAATAAAGCCCCAAAAGAGTAGCAACAAAACCAAGATAACCAGCAAAAGCACTGAAATAAAATTTCTGAAAAGTTTGAGGCAGAACATTTTTAAATTCAGAAAAACCTTCTACAAAACTTTTCGGAAAAAACAATTGATAATGAAATTTATCATAAACAGTGGGAACCCAATAAAAATACCAGCTTAACGCTAACAAAACAACAAAACTTAACCCTAAAAAAAGTATAACTTTTGTTTTAATTTCAATTGTTTTAATTGGCAAAATAAAAACAAATCCTACCAATAAATAACCACTGGGAAGTTTGCTTAAAACACCTAAACTAGTAAAGATTAAAAAGAGCAGAAAAGGGATAAGATTATTGTTTTTAAGGTATTGCAATCCATAAAAAATACCAATAAAAATTAGCGATACACTAAACGTATCGGGCATTATTTTGCGGGAAAATGAAAACCATATAGAAACCAACAAAAGTATGCTCGAATAAAGAGCTATTTTATTGCTAAAAAAATGCTCAAGTATTCTATAAAAATAGAAAATACCTACACTAGAAACAATCAAATTAATTATTCTTCCCAGCCCATGTGAAAAACCAAAAACCAAGGAAAGTAAATAAGTTATAAAATTATAAATCGGAAATTCTGACGCACTAATACCAGTTAATTCGCCAGCCATATCAATTTTTGGGTACAGCAATGAGGGTGTTTCTTGCACCATGTTTCGGGTAACCATATTGGTTATGGTTTGTCTCCAATTGTGCCCTGTTTCTAACGGAGGATTGGTAATTCCAATTAATCGAATGGCAAAAAATAAAATGATGATAAGCTTAAGAATTCGAGATTCTCTGTGCTTTTTAAATCTAATTTCCACACAAAAAAGCTTAATTTGCTACTTCAGACATAAATTTAATTCTAAGCAACCGCATTTCTTCTTCGGTAAAGGCATTATCAAATTCATACAACGCATCATCAATATTGTCTGATTCTGCTTCCATAAAATAATCAAATACTTCCTCTTGATCTGCTTCATCAATTTCTTCATTGATATAATAATCCAAGTTTACCTTTGTACCCGATTGTACAATATGTTCTATTTCCGTAATTACATCTGCTAACTCAATTCCTTTAGCATCAGCAATGTCATCTAACTCAATTTTTCTATCAATACTTTGAATAACATAAACTTTCAATCCCGATTTATTCACGATTGATTTTACTACCAAATCCATTGGTCGCTCTATTTCATTTTCTTCAACATAGCGTTCAATAACTTCAATAAATTCTTCTCCATATTTTTCTGCTTTTCCTTGTCCAACACCAGTAATATTGGTTAATTCTTCAATAGTTATTGGATATCTTGAAGCCATATCTTCCAATGAAGGGTCTTGAAAAATAACGTAAGGAGGTAGTTTTAGTTCTTTTGCTAACGATTTACGAACATCTTTTAAAATGTTAAACAATGTTTCGTCTGTTGCCCCGCTGCTTTTTTGTGGGGTAATAATATCTCCATCATCCACATCACTATAATCGTTTGGTTTAATCAGTGTTATGGAAGTTGGCTTTTCAATAAACGCTTTTCCTTTTTTAGACACTTTTAACACACCATAGTTTTCAATTTCTTTTGTTAATAATCCTTCAATCACACACTGTCTGATTATTGCTTCCCAATATTTATCATCTTTTCCTTCGCCTTTTCCTTTTCCAAACAGTTGGTGGTTGTTATAATTAAAAGCTTTTATTTCTGAAGAAGCATTTCCTGCAACAAAATGGGCTATAAATCTTGATTTAAAATTCTCATTTAACCCAAATACCGCTTGAAGTAATATTTGCACCTCATCTTTACCTTCAAATTTTTCTTTAGGATGAGCACAATTGTCGCACATTCCTTTTTCTTCACAATCATCAGAAACATATTTTTCTCCAAAATAATTAAGCAATTGCCTTCTTCTGCAAACAGCTGTTTCAGCATAGGAAACCATTTCAAAAATAAGTTGCATACCTATTTCCATTTCAGCAACAGGCTTTCCATGTAAAAATTTTTCTAATTTTTCAATGTCTTTATAACTATAAAAAGCCAAGCAAATACCTTCTCCTCCATCTCTTCCTGCTCTTCCTGTTTCTTGATAATAGCTTTCCAAACTTTTAGGAATATCGTGATGAATTACATAACGCACATCTGGCTTGTCTATTCCCATTCCAAAAGCGATGGTTGCAACTATAACATCCACATCTTCCATCAAAAACATATCTTGATGTCTAACTCTTGATGCGGAATCTAACCCAGCATGATAAGGCAACGCTTTTATCCCATTTACTTGAAGTAATTGGGCTATTTCTTCCACCTTTTTTCTGCTTAAACAATAAATTATACCTGACTTACCAATATGTTGACGAACAAAACGAATAATTTCTTTTTGAACATCTTTTTTAGGTCTTATTTCATAATACAAATTATCTCTATTGAAAGAAGCTTTGAAAACTCGTGCTTCTGTCATTCCTAAGTTCTTTTGAATGTCTTCTTGCACTTTAGGTGTTGCTGTTGCTGTAAGGGCAATAATTGGAACTCTATCTATTGCTTCTATTATGGTGCGTAACTTTCTATATTCAGGTCGGAAATCATGTCCCCATTCCGAAATACAGTGAGCTTCATCAATAGCAAAGAAAGAAATTTTAATGCTTTTAAGAAATTCAACATTATCTTCTTTAGTTAATGATTCTGGAGCAACGAACAATAATTTAGTTATTCCATCTGTTACGTCTTGTCTTACTTGTTTTGATTCAGTTTTATTTAGCGTAGAATTATAAAAATGAGCTATCCCTTCTTTGTTTGAAAATCCTCTTATTGCATCAACTTGGTTTTTCATTAATGCAATTAACGGAGAAACAATGATTGCTGTACCTTCTAACATAAGGGCTGGCAACTGATAACATAATGATTTTCCTCCACCTGTTGGCATAATCACAAAGGCATCATTACCTTCTATAAGGTTTTGAATAATAGCTTCTTGGTCACCTTTAAAAGTATTAAATCCAAAGAATTTTTTTAACTGGTTGCTTAATGGTGCTTCTATAGTTTGCATCTATTTTAAATTATTTTTTTATGGCTTATATTTGTACATTAAAAATACGATTAAAATTTTTATTAAAATTCCTTTTTATAAAAAAAATATTAAAAAAAATAATACGCTTACTAAATACTATTTTTATAAGTAGTTTAAACTGAAATTTTTTATAACTTGATTTTAAATAAATTTGTTTTAACTGGCCCAGAATCTACTGGAAAAACCACACTGGCTACTTTGTTGGCTAATCGTTTTGAAGCACCTTTGGTAGAAGAGCAAGCCAGGTCCTACTTAAACAACTTAACTAAACCGTATGAACTGCATGATGTATTAAAAATGGCTGAGAATCAACTTAAATTTGAGCAAGAAGCTACTAATCAAAATCCTTCGTTACTTTTTTTGGATACTGATTTAATCACTTTTAAAATTTGGTTAAAAATAAAATACAACAAAGAAATTGAATGGATAAATAATGCTATTTCCAACCAACCCAATAAACATTATTTTTTGTGTGCTATTGATTTGCCTTGGGAAGTAGACCCGCTAAGAGAGCATCCAAGAATAGAAGATAGAGAATTTATTTTTGAGCAACACCTCAACATTTTGAAGCAAAATAAATTTAGCTTCTCTATTATTTCTGGAAATGCTGAAATGCGTTTAAAAAAATGTGTTAATTTCTTGGAGAACTCAATTTAAGTATTACTTTTGCCGCATCTCATTGGGGTGCCTTACTTTTCAGGCTGAGATTATACCCATTTTTCTTGAGTAATTAAGAAAATAAACCTGATCCAGGTAATGCTGGCGTAGGTAGGATAGTAAAAATCAAATTAAGTTAAACAAATACGATTGTTTAGCCCCTTAACTTTCGTCAAAATTTATTTTTTATGAAAAAAATGATGTTTTTGGCGACTACAATGCTTGCAGCTGCAAGTAGTTTCGCACAATTTTCCATTTATGGAACAATTAAAGACTCCTCAGCAAATCCTGTTGTTGGAGCAACCATTAAAATTGCCGATACCTATAAAGGAATTTCAACAAACAACAATGGTTTTTATAAATTAGACAACCTAAAACAACAAAATTATGTATTGGAAATTAGTTTTGTAGGCTATCAAACCCAACAAATTAGCATTGAAAATTTAGCTGAAAATAAAGAACTAAATGTTGTTTTAAAAGAAAGCAAACAAACATTAAATGAATTAGTTGTTGCGGCAACACGGGTTAAAGAAAATTCTTCTTTTGCTCACACAACCATTCATCAAAAAGAGTTTGAAAACAATAATTTAGGGCAAGATATTCCCATATTATTACAAAACACGCCTTCAATGGTTTCAACGAGCGATGCTGGTGGAGGAATTGGTTATACAGGCTTTAGAATTAGAGGCTCCGATGCTACCCGAATTAATGTTACCGTGAATGGAATTCCGTTAAATGATGCCGAGTCGCATGGTGTTTTTTGGGTAAATATGCCCGATTTTGCATCAACCACCGAAAGTATTCAAATTCAGCGAGGTGTTGGCTCTTCAACCAACGGGGCAGGAGCTTTTGGCGGTTCGGTTAATTTACAAACTAACAACAATCAAATGCAACCTTATGCCGAAATTTCAGGTTCTTATGGCTCTTTTAATTCGCACAAACAAACCCTAAAATTTGGAACAGGACTGATTAATAAACGCTGGGCTTTTGATGGAAGGCTATCTAACATTCAGTCTGATGGGTACATTGACAGGGCTTTTTCCGATTTAAAAAGTTTTTATGCTTCGGGAGGTTATTTTGGCGAAAAAACCATGGTGAAAGCTGTACTTTTTTCAGGTAAAGAAAAAACCTACCAATCGTGGTATGGCACACCCGAAAGTAGATTAAATAATGATGTTGAAGCCATGAATTTACATGCCCTAAATAACGGATTAACCGAACAACAAACTCAAAACTTATTAAATTCGGGTAGAACATATAACTTTTATGAGTATGACAACCAAACCGATAATTACCAACAAGATCATTATCAGCTTCATATTTCTCACCAATTTAATACCAAATTAACCTTTTCTGGATCATTTCATTACACTTATGGCAGGGGTTTTTTTGAGGAATTTAAAGAAAAAGATGCGTTTGAAAATTATGGATTAAATCCCCTTATTATTAGTACTGATACCATTACTAATTCAGATATTATTAGAAGAAGATGGCTCAAAAATGATTTTTATGGAGCTACTTATGCTATAAATTATACTTCTAAAAAAATAAACTTTATTTTAGGTGGTGCAACAAATAACTATGAAGGCGACCATTTTGGCGAAATTATTTGGTCGGAGTTTGCTAATGGTGCTGCCATTAGAGCTAATTATTATAAAAGCACCGCTCAAAAGCTCGATGTAAATCATTTTGCTAAACTTTCGATAGATTTAACTGAAAAACTAGCCTTAATGACCGATTTTCAAGTGCGTTATGTAAACTATACTACAAAAGGAACTGATAATGATTTGCAACAATTTAATATAGATAAAGATTTTTTATTTTTCAACCCAAAAGCTGGATTAACTTATAAAGCAACCAAGCAAACTATGTTTTATGGTTCGTTTAGTGTAGGCAACAGAGAACCCATTCGCTCTGATTTTATTGATAACCCTGCTAACAAACAACCTACTCACGAAACACTTTATGACTATGAAGCTGGGGTTGAGTATAAACGCAATAAAATTCAATTTCAAACCAATTTTTATTTTATGGATTATCGAAATCAGTTAATTTTAACGGGAAATTTGAATGATGTTGGTGCTCCAATTAGAGTAAACGTAGATAAAAGTTATAGAGCTGGAGTAGAATTAATTGGAAATTATTTGATTTCAAAAAAATTAAAAATTAGCGGAAATACCACCTTTTCTGAAAATAAAATAAATACCTTTAATGAAGTATTGTTTGATTATACCAATGGTTTTGATGTGATAGAAATTTCGCATAACAATAGTGATATTGCTTTATCTCCTTCTATTATTGCAGCAGCTTCAATAGAATATTCTATTTATAAAGGAATGAAAATTTGGTTGCAAACAAAATATGTTGGCGAACAATTTTTAGACAACACTTCCAATTCAAACAGAAAACTAGATGCCTACACTACTTTAGATGGAAGATTGTCTTACACCTTTTATCCTAAAAAAATGAAAGAGATTTCTATTAATTTTTTAGTAAATAATATTTTAGATAAAAAATACAGCAGCAATGGCTATACTTTTAGCTATGTTTTTGGCGATTTAATTACCGAAAACTTTTACTATCCGCAGGCAGGAACCAACTTTTTAGTTGGGGCAAGTATTAAGTTTTAAGGCCTCTAGTTAACTTTTACTTTCCTGAAGTTTAAAACTTCAGGAAAGTGATTTTCAAAATTCAAACAATAACACATATCATAAAACAAACCAACGGAGTTGATTACCTTTGCAAGAAAACAAAATAAATGGAATTTAAAGGAACAGAAAATTACATTGCCTCAAGAGATTTACAAGTTGCTGTTCAGGCAGCTATTAATTTACAAAAGCCTTTATTGATAAAAGGAGAACCTGGTACAGGAAAAACACTTTTGGCTTATGAAATTGCAAAAGCACTCAATAAAAAATTAATTACTTGGCACATAAAATCAACCACAACTGCCCAACAAGGTTTGTATGAATATGATGCAGTTTCAAGGCTGAGAGATTCTCAGTTGGGAAACGAAAAAGTAAATAACATTGCCAATTATATTAAAAAAGGCAAACTGTGGGAAGCTTTTGAATCGGAAGAACAATTGGTGTTGTTAATTGACGAAATAGATAAAGCAGATATTGAATTTCCTAATGATTTATTATTGGAAATAGATAAAATGGAGTTCTTTTGTTACGAAACTGGCGAGACAATAGTAGCCAAAAATCGCCCAATTATTATTATAACTTCCAACAACGAAAAAGAATTGCCAGATGCTTTTCTTAGAAGGTGTTTTTTTCATTATATTTCTTTTCCCGATAGAGAAACACTTAAAGATATTATTGATTTACACTATGAGAAATTAGACGAAAAATTAGTCAATAATGCGTTAGATATTTTTTATGCCATACGAGATAAAAGAAATCTTAAAAAGAAACCATCTACCAGCGAAATTATTGACTGGATTAAACTATTAATAATCGGCAAAATTACCACACAAGAGCTTGATGCAGTAAAAAATGGCTCCAACGAATTGCCCTACTTAGGGGCATTGTTAAAAAACGAGCAGGATAAAAAAGCCCTTTTATCTTCATATAAATAACCTCTATACCATGTTTATTGATTTCTTTTTATTACTAAAAAATAACAAAATTCCGGTAAGCATAAAAGAGTATTTTGATTTATTGGAAGCTTTAAATCAAGAAATTGCTTCATACAATATTGATGATTTTTACTTTTTATGTCGTTCTGTTTTAGTGAAAAATGAAATCCATTTAGACACGTTTGATCAACTTTTTGGTTTATACTTTAAAGGGATTGAAACCATTTCTACCGAAGATGTTTTAAACATTCCCGAAGAATGGCTGAGAAAAAATGGAGAGAAATTTCTTTCAAAAGAAGAAATGGAAAATATAAAATCGTTTGGAGATTTAGATAAAATTTTAGACCAATTAAAAGAGTTGCTTAAAGAGCAAAAAGAAAGACATCAAGGAGGTGGTAAGTGGATAGGTACAGGAGGAGTTTCTCCATTTGGAGCCTATGGGTATAATCCCGAAGGAATAAGAATAGGGCAAGACGAAAGCCGGCACCGAAGAGCTATAAAAGTATGGGATAAAAGAAGTTTTCAAAATCTTAATGAAGAAGTGGAGTTGGAAACCCGAAACATGAAAATGGCATTGAAAAAACTACGAATATTAAGCAGAGAAGGAAAGGCTGAAGAGTTAGATTTGAATAAAACCATTATTAAAACTTCAAAAAATGCAGGAATGTTGGAAGTGGAAATGGTGCCATCAAAAAAAAATACAGTAAAAGTATTGTTGTTTTTTGATATTGGAGGGTCAATGGACGACCATATAGAGCTATGTTCTCAATTATTTTCAGCTGCAAAATATGAATTTAAACACCTTTCATTTTACTATTTTCATAATTGTATTTATGAATTCTTATGGAAAGATAATGCTAGAAGATGGCACGAAAAAATTCCTACAGATGAAATTTTGAACACGTATAATGACGATTACAAAGTAATTATTGTGGGTGATGCATCCATGTCGCCCTACGAAATTTTCTATAAAAACGGTAGTGTTGAACATTACAATGAGGAAGCTGGAATAACATGGCTTAATAGAATAAAAGAACATTTCCCCTACTTCGTTTGGCTAAACCCTGTTGCCGAAAACGAATGGCAATACACCGAGTCTATTGGGATGATTAAGAAAGTAATGAACAATAGAATGTATCCGCTTACCATTTCAGGAATTGAACAAGCTATAAAATGTTTGAAACAAAAAAATGTTGTTACTGAAAATTCATTAATGGAATGAAGCAACCATTATGGTTACTCTTCTTTAATTTTCTTTCCTTCCTTATAATAAGCTGTTTTTAATACTTTTCCAGCTTGTTTGGCATAAAACACCCATTTTCCATGAGCTTGCCCATTCTTGTATTCTTTTTCACTTTCTAACGTACCAATAGCATACCATGAGGTAACTTTTCCTTCTTGTCTTCCTTTAACGAGTGTTTGCTCATACATTTTATTACCATTTTCATAAAAATAAGTCCATTTTCCATCTTGTTGGTTGTTGTTAAATTCTCCTTCTGTTTTAGGTTTTCCATTTTCAAACCATTCATAATACATTCCTTGTTTTACGGAAATAAGGCGACTGTCATCTACCTCCATAAATTTATTGTTTTTATCCTTATAAAATTTCTTTTTAACTTCGGGTTTTACCAAATAGGTTTCTAATAACTCTTGTTTCCCGTTTTCGTGCCAATGTTCCCAAATACCATCTTTTAAGGCTTGTTTGTAATATCCGCTGTAATCTTTTTGTCCGTTCATATACCAACCTTCCCATTTTCCATTCATCAATCCATTGGAGTAATTTCCAATGTCTTTTTTTTCTCCCGAATCATACCATGATTTCCATTCGCCTTCTTCCTTACCATTTAAAAAATTTCCTTGCATTACCAATTGTTTTTGCTCAGAATAGAAACTCCATTGGTCGTGTTTAAGGTTTTCTTTATAGCTTCCTGTTTTCCATATCTCTCCATTGGGATACCAATAGATCCATGTGCCATCTTTTTTATCTTTTTTATAATATCCTTCATAGCTTTTGTTTGCTTTTGAATCATAAAACGTCCATAAACCATCTTTCAACTCATTGTTGAAATGTCCAACAAAATCAATGTTTCCATTTTCGAGCCAATACGTCCATTTCCCCTCTTTTTTTCCGAACTTATAATTTCCTTCTGCACTTAATTTTCCATTTTCAAACCACTCTTTATAAACACCTTCTTCTCTACCATTTAAAAAACTAATCTCTTTTAATTTCTGACCATTTTCATACCAATATTCCCAAAGCCCATCATTTAATCCATTATTGAAATTACCTTTAAAACGCATCTTTTCATCATCATAATAAAATTGCCAAAGCCCATTTTTTTTTCCTGCTACATAATTTCCTTGAGCTACTTTTTTTCCTGTTTCGGCATATTCAATCCATAATCCATTTTTTTTCCCATTGAGGTATGCTCCTTCCATTTTTGGTTTTTTATTTGGGTAAAAATCAATGTACTTCCCATTACCATTTAATACTAATTGTTTCCCTTTTTCGTCCCAAAAACTTTGAAGAAGTTCTTTGTTATCTTCAAATAAAATTAAACTTTTTTGTTGTTTGTTCTCATACCAATTAAACCAAGTTCCCACGCGTTCGTCTCGTTTAAAGTGTCCTTCTTCCATTTTGTTTCCTGATGGGTAATAAAATGTCCACAAACTATCTTTATACCCAATTTTATTAAATCCTGTTAACTCTAATTGTCCATTCTCATACCAAGATTTACATGACCCATGTTTCATGGAACGCAAAAAGCTGCCTTGTTCAATTTTTTTACCTTGTTCATTGTAATTCACATACTCCCCATTAAATTCTCCATCCTTATAGGTTACTTCTTGCTGAATAACTCCTTCTTTACTCCAAAAAGTCCATTTACCTTGTTCCAATCCATCTTTAATTTCTCCTTCTGCTTTTTTGTTTCCGTTAGTCCATTTATAGGTATGCAATTGAGCATAAATAGTAGTATTAAGTAAAATAAAAAGTATTACTAATCGAATATTCATATCATGAAATTTTTAATCACGAATTTAATGTAAAAAAGTCAGCTATATTCCTTGTTTGTATAAATTTTAACAACATTTTTATAACAACAATTATGGAATGTATTTTTTATTTGAATTTTAAAATTTTGATATTACTTTTACTTCTTATCATTTTTAAAAATCGTTTGGAAAATATAATCAACAATATTTCCTCTCTTTTAACGCAATCTTCCAATTTAATGGAAGATGATTTACCTGCGGCTCTTGATTTAGCTCATGATGCAGAAAAAATAGCATTAGCAAATTTTAATACCAAAGGGTTGGCTGATAGCTTAAAACAAATTGCTCTTTGCTATTCCAATGCATCTAACTATGCAGAAACGATGAAAGCTGCTTTGCACGCCAAAGAATTGT
>PHDR01000416.1 GCA_002841035.1 Bacteroidetes bacterium HGW-Bacteroidetes-12
AAAAAGAAAATATATTTAAGAAACTTTATAAAGGAATAAATATGTTTCGTAGAAAAAAATATTCAAAAAATATTAATTTGAAATTCAAAGTTCAACGAATTATTGCAATCTCATCATTCTTAATTTTTATCGGAAAATTAACTGCCTACTTATTGACCAATTCAGTAGGTATCTTAACTGATGCTCTTGAAAGTACGGTAAATGTAGTAACAGGCTTTATAACTTTGTATGCCGTTTACATTTCTATCAAACCCAAAGATGAGAACCACCCCTTTGGACATGGAAAGGCAGAATTTTTGTCTGCATCAATCGAAGGTTTTTTGATAATAATAGCTGGATTAATAATCATTTTTGAAGCAGTTAAACGACTTTTTGCTCCAGCAGAAGTTTCGCAGTTGGATATCGGAATTATTATTGTAGCTGTTGCGGGTTTGTTAAATTATTTAATAGGTTGGTATAGTATAAAAATTGGGAAAAAGAACAATTCAATTGCTTTAATATCTGGAGGAAAGCACTTACATTCTGATACTTATTCATCAATTGGCTTAGTAATTGGTTTAATTTTGCTGTACTATACAAAATTAGCTTGGCTAGACAGTTTTATAGCCCTAGTTTTCGGAACTATAATTATAGTAACTGGCTTAAAAATACTTAAAGAAACCACTTCAAATTTAATGGATGAAGCCGATTTCAAATTAATTGAACAATTTGGTAATATTATAGACAACAATAGATCTAATGAATGGATAGACGTGCACAATTTTAAACTTGTTAAATACGGAAATGTCTTTCATATAAATTGCGACTTAGTTTTACCTTGGAATTTGAATTTATCAGATGCCCACGAACAAGGAGAGAAATTAAGGAATTTATTAGTTTCAAATTTTCCAGAAGATATAGTTTTCAATTTGCATACGGATGAATGCTTTAAGAAATACTGTAAGAATTGCAAAAAAGAAGATTGTATGTTACGTACCGAAAATGTTGAAACACAATTAAGATTTGACATAAAAAGATTTACAAAAGAAAAACCCGAAAAATAAGTAATACAGAAAATCAAACACTAGCCCCTATCAAGAGTTTAATATAATGCAGGTTATCACTGGATTAGGTCAATTTTCGTTACAATTTAGCTGCTCTCATCTGAACGATGACAATGTTTCAACCGAGTCTCGTCTTTTGGACGAGACGAACTTGCCTGCGGCATGCAGGTTCGGCGTAGCCAATCGCCTGCACTTTATCAACCTCCAGCCGTTGGGGGCAAAACTAAGAGAGCCCGTCCGTTAAGTTGAGTGAGGATTCTTTAATAAAAGACTTGAAAAAAATACGTCTGGCGATAAACAATGGCTGTCTGACGAAAATGTTTTAAATTTAGTTAGGATTAGATTTTATTTGCTTCATGTTTTTGTTAAACTTAAAATTTGAAAATTATGAAAGCAAAGAAAAAGATTTTTATTTCGGTGATATTTTTGATGTCGATAATTTCTGGTTGTACGGTATTATCGTTCTATCCCTTATATACCGAAGATGTTTTAATTAGAAATGATAAAATTATTGGTAAATGGGAAACTATTGAAGGAGGATTTAGTAGCTCAGATACTTTAGTTTGGGAAATTATCTTTAAGGACAAAAAATGGAAAAAAAAGCACAATAATCCATCTGATAGAGGTAGTAGAGAAGAACCCAACAAATTTGCCTATTCACTATTTTTATATTACGCATCTAATCCCGAAAAGAATGCAGAGTTTCAATTACACTTAGTAGAGTTGAACGGTAAAACATATATTGACTTTTTCCCGGAGCAATGGAACG
>PHDR01000040.1 GCA_002841035.1 Bacteroidetes bacterium HGW-Bacteroidetes-12
CACTAAAAAAGAATTTGATACTACTTGGGAAGTTCCTTTGAAAGCAAGTTGGCACAAGCAGTTGGTTGGGGTTACGAGTAAATAACCAACTACTAAGGATTATTTTTACTTTTGCTTAAAAGCATTTATTGCGTTTCTGGTAAAGTCAGAAAGTACTAATTTTCCGCTCATAGCCGCACGTTCGGTAAGCAGAGTGTCCCAATGTTCTGTTCCTTCCCAAAACACTTTTTTTAGCATACGCATTGCTTCAGGGTTAGATAATGCTAATTTGTTGGCTAACAAATCAATAGCTTCGTCCATTGCCTCTGTAGAATCAAAAATTTCGGCATAAAGCGATTTTTCTTTAGCCCATTCTGCCGAGTACCATTCCGTAGCATTTATTGCCAACATACTCATTGCCGAAGTGCCTATTTTTCTTTCCACTGCCGGACCAACCACAAAAGGACCGATACCAACCGCTAATTCACTTAACTTAACAGCAGCAAATTTAGTTGCATAACAATAATCAACAGCACTTGCCATTCCTACACCACCGCCAACCGCTTTTCCTTGCACTCGTCCAATAATAAATTTAGGGCATTTTCGGGCAGCATTAATCACATTGGCAAACCCTGAAAAAAATACTTTTCCTGTTTCCATATCAGCTATGGAAATTAATTCATCAAAACTAGCTCCTGCACAAAAAGCCTTATCTCCAGCCGATTTTAGAATAATCACTTTTACTTGATTATTATTTCCTAATTCGGTAATGGTATTAGCTAATTTGTTCAATACTTTTCCAGGTAATGAATTACTCATAGGATGAAAAAATTCTATAGTTGCTATCCCTTTTTCATTAATTTCAAATTTTACGTTTCCTTGTTCTGTTGCGTTCATTTTATTTAGTTTAAGTGATGAGTTGTGAGTTACTGCCACATTCACACATTCACACATTCTCACATCTACACATTAATTTCATTTCTCCTCCGAAAAGGTTAATAAATAGCCATTTACATCAACTATGGTAAATTCAATGGTATCGTAAAAGGTACTTTCTAAATCGGAAATAATTTCTACTTCGTTGTTGTATAATTCTTCGTGCAGCTCGGTAATTTTATCTACTTGTATGTATAATGTTAATCCTCCACCAGGTTTTTCGCCTTTTAATCTTGGAAGTGCATTGGATAGGCTTCTTTTAGTTTGAAACATCAGTAAAATATCGCCACGTTTAACCATTGCCCAATCTAATTTACCTTTTTCAGGAACGGTTTTTAATAAGGTAAATCCCAAAATATCAGTATAATATTCAATGGTTTCTTCCACATCGTTTACCATTAAGTTGGGAGTAAGTGTTTTTAATTTCATATGTTTGAAGTTAATTGTTAATGGTTATTAGTTAATTGTTATCCATAAATTTGCACATTCACACATCCACACATTTTCACATTTTCACATCTCCTATACCGCTGTTAGTTGCAAAGTACTTAAATTTTTATAAATTCCGTTTTCTTTTTTTACTAATTCTGCGTGTGTGCCTCGTTCTTTAATTTTTCCGTTATCCAACACAATTATTGTATCGGCATTTTTTATGGTTGAAAGTCGGTGGGCAATAACAATAGAAGTTCTGCCTTCCATTAAGCGTTCTAAGGCTTCTTGCACCAATCGTTCGCTTTCAGAATCTAACGCACTTGTGGCTTCATCTAACACTAAAATGGAAGGGTCTTTTAAAATAGCTCTGGCAATGGCAACACGTTGTTTTTGTCCGCCCGAAAGTTGAATGCCTCTGTCGCCAACTAAGGTTTCAAATTTTTCTGGAAAACTTTCAATAAACTCTAATGCATTGGCTTTTTTAGCCGCCTCAAAAATTTCTTCATCGGTTGCACCAGGCTTTCCATATTCAATGTTTTCTTTAATTGAACCGCCAAAAAGCATTACTTCTTGTGGTACAATTGCCATTTGATTTCTAATTTGCGATAATTCGTAATTGTTCAATTCTTTTCCATCAATGGTGATGTTCCCTGTTTCTGGGTCATAAAACCGAAATACTAACCCAGCTATGGTTGTTTTTCCTGAACCAGAAGGACCAACAATGGCTATTTGTTTGCCTTTTTCAACGCTAAATGACACCTCTTTTAATACCTGAATATCCCTTCGTGAAGGATAAGAAAAACTCACGTTATTGAATGTTAAATTTCCTTCAATTTTTATGGATGATGATTTTTCGAGAGTAACATTTTCGGTGGTTTCATCTAAAATATCCATTAGGTTTTCGGTTGCTCCTATGGCTTTTTGTAATTGCGAAAATAAATCGGCAGAACCAGCAAAAGAAAATCCAAGTAATGCAGAATAAATAGCAAAAGAAAGTAATTCACCTAATGTAATAACTTCGTTTTGAACCATGTGCAATCCATACCAAATTATAGAAACAATGGCAGCTCCAGCAGCAAACATAATTAAACCAATAAAAACACCTCTCCATAAGGCTCTTTTTATTGATGTTTTCACAGAGCTATCTATGCTTTTTTTGTACCTTGAAATTTCAAAAAACTCATTGGCATAGGCTTTAACACTGGCAATTCCGTGCAGCGTTTCATCAACTACTGTGTTTGATTCGGCAATATCGTCTTGGGCTTCTTTTGATAATTTTTTGATGTATTTGCCAAAGAAAATGCCAATGATTGCCACCACAGGAATTACGGCTATCATAAAAACAGTTAATCGAGCAGATATGAACAATAAAAAAAACATTCCAACAGGAATGGTTATAAATTGGCGAATAAACTCGGCTATGGTTGTTGTAAAGGTATCTTGCAAAAGCGAAATATCGGAAGTAATTCTACTACTTAATTCTCCCACACGTCTTTTAGAAAAATAACTCATCGGTGAGGAAATTAAGTGTTTATAGGTGGTCATTCTTAACAAAGCCAATGCTTTATAGGTTACTAATCCAAACAAATAAACCCTTAGAAAAGATAAAATGGCGGTTACTAAAAAAATGCCAACTAATAATAAGGTAAAAGTGTTTACTGTGTTTTTGTCGGCTGCGTTTACCGAATCAATCAAATCGCCCAACACTTTAGGAAAAGCCATCGTAATTACGCTCGAAACGAGTAATACAAGCATACCAAAAATAAAAGGTGTTTTAAAAGGTTTGATGAATCGAAAAACACGCATTGCTTTTTTTGTTGCTTCTTTTGAAAATTTTTTCTTTTTAGCCATTTAGTTGAGTGATGAGTTTTGAGTGGTGAGTTTTGAGTGGTGATGAATGAAAAATCCCACACCTTTATTTTTTCTTATTCTTATCCTGAAAATCTAACGATTTAACGCCTAATTTGTTCAACATCTTTTTTATGGTAATTTTTAGCGGTTCTTTTATAGATGTTGCCATTTTTTTAACAGCAGAATCGTCAGGACGAGAAACAAAACGAGAGTCGCTATAATTAAACCCTTCACCTACTTCGGTGAAATAATACGTATAAAAAGATTTTCTGGTTTCTCCTTCAGGAATGGTTATTTTTGAGTAGCCATGAGGCGAGTTTTCATCGGTTAAAAAAATAACTGCACGGTTAAAATCGCACGGCACTTTGGCTTCGCACTGGGTCATTTTTTTATCCCACAATTCTAAATTTCCACCATATTCGGGTTTCCAGTTTTTATTCAAATAAATTAATAAATTAATTCTTCGCCATAAATTTTGGGCTGGATTGTAATTTACATCAATATGCACATCTACATAACTTCCGTCTTTGCCTTGATGCACGCCAGAGCCTAACGAGTCATCGGTTGTTTTAAGTCCTTTAATGCCTGTTATTTTTTCAATAAACAGGTACATTTCGGGCGAGCCAACCACTTTTTTAAGTTCGCTAAATGCGGGATGAAAACGCTCAAAATGATAATCTTCCGATTTGTTTTCATTAATGCTTTTTCGCTTCACATTTAAGGTGTCTATTTTTGGGAAATTTTCATATAAAGTAGTTGCTAATTCATCTGTTAAAAAATTAGGTAACACTACGTATTTACAAGGTTTAGCTGAATTAAAATCTTGTTTTAACTGTTCTATTTTTTCTTGCGTTAAATAAATGGAATTAATGCTGTTTTGCATATACTGTTTCTTAGTTAAGTAGGCAAAATTAACAATTTTATCCTTAAAAAAAGTTTACAAACCCAAAGTGTATTTTTGCCGACCTAAATTGAACAGGATTGTCAAATTGCTTGCCTACGGCATAACTTACAGAAAAAATACCAGCATTTGTTTCAAAACTCATTCCTAAACCAAAACTGAACGGTCTATCCGATAAAAAATTATCTTTTGTATTTTTTTCATAATACGCAGCATCTGTAAAAAGATACAAAAAAGAATTTTGCTCTAAAATAAAACGATATTCAAGCGTTTGAATGGAATAGAAAGAAGCAAAAATAGCTTCCTCATCAACACCACGCAATGTTTTCAACCCTCCAATTCTGAGCAATTCATTATCAAACAAATTTTCATTGAATGTATAGCCTGTTTGTGCTCCTAATTTTATTACACTTCGTTTTCGAAGAGGAAAATAAACAGCTAAATCTGAATTAAAAGTATAGAGCGTTGAATTTAGGTTTAATCCATCATAGAGCTGCTCGTTTATTTGAGCGTTCTTTCTTATTTTTTTATTTCCCAAAGAACCTTTTATATCAATTTCGTAGCCTTTTCTTGGATTTAATCTATAATCAAGATTAGCATTATAAACACCTATGCCATAAAGTTGGGTTGAAATATCAGCAAATGAAGGTAAAACGGTGAGTGAAGAAAAACCAGTTTGGGTAAGTAAATTTGATGTTTTATTGTGATAAAATAAGCTGAAATAATTATTTCCTTTTAAAATATACCTTACACCAATTTTATTAAAAATATCAATATAAGTGCTATCTCTTTTGTATAAATTAAAATTATAATCGAATCCAAAAGGAGAATTTAACACAAATGGATACACTAAATTTAATTTTAAATCTTGCGAATTATTTTGAATGGCACGCCAATTAAAATCTATTTCTTCCCCTTTCTTGAATGAATTCATTAAATTCAGCTTTACATCTCCATTAAAACGTACTTTTCCTGTTTCATCAGGAACAATTCCAATAATGCCATTAAAACGACTTGCATTCTTCTTTTTAAGCAGCATCACAATTTTCGCATTTTTTTCGCTGAAGTATATTTTAGGTGGTTGCACCTCTGTAATAAATGGAATTTCTTTGATTCGTGTACTCATTTTTCGTACTGCTGATTCATTGTATAAATCATTTTCCTTTATTTTAATATAATTTTTAATATATTGATCGGAAACGGTTGCTGTTCCTTTTATAATAACACTATCTATTTTATATAAGTTGTTTTTTTCAATATGAACCAAACCTGAAAGGGTATTATTTTCAACAACAACACTATCTAAGCGAATACTTGCAAACGGATACCCATTATTTTCATAAAAAGCAATTACCTTTTCATAAAAGTTGTGCAGTTGTTTTTGATTAAAAGGCTTGTTATTATAGAGTTTATCACGAAATCCAATTTTACTCAACACGCCTTCATCAATGGTTTGGGTTCGGAGTGATGTCCATTTATATTGTCTTCCTAAATGAAAGTAAGCAACAAAATTTGAGCTATCAACAATAATACTATCTACCGAATTGGTTAAAAATGACCGTAAAGAAAGCTGTTTATTAATGTTAATCAACTCATTTTTAAGACCTGCAAATGTTGTGGAAGCGTTGAACGTAAAAAGTTCCTTTTGTTGTTTTTGTGTTAAGGAAGTATCATTAAACTGAATAGATAACCTAATATTCTGAGCTTTTGAAAATCCAAAAACAAGTAAAAAAGAAAGTAGTAAATATGTTCGTTTAAATTTCAATATGTAAAGTTTATGAAGTCTTAACTCTAATCCTAATCAATTATTATTGGTGATTTCCCAATCAATTTCTTTCAACCCCTGTTTTTTTAGTAGTTCATTTGTTTTTGAAAAATGTTTGCATCCAAAAAAACCATTGTATGCCGAAAAAGGAGAAGGATGAGCGGCTTTTAACACAAAATGCTTGTTGCTGTCAATTAAATCTGCTTTTTGTTGAGCAAATTTTCCCCAAAGTAAAAAAACGACACCCTTTTTGTGTGCTGAAATAGTTTTAATTACAGCATCTGTAAAAATTTCCCAACCTAGTTTTTGATGTGAATTTGGTTCACCTTTTCTAACCGTAAGCGTTGTGTTTAATAATAAAACACCTTGTTTTGCCCAACTTGATAAATTTCCGTTTTTTGGGATAGGCAATCCTAAATCAGTGTTCAACTCCTTAAAAATATTTTTTAGGGAGGGAGGAATTTTAACCCCTTCTAACACAGAAAAACTCAATCCATGAGCTTGAGCTTCGCCATGATAAGGGTCTTGTCCTAAAATTACCACTTTAGTTGCAGCAAATGAAGTTATATTAAAAGCATTAAATATAGTGTTTTCTGGAGGATAAACAATAAAATTACTTTTTTCTTCATGAAGAACACTACGTAATTTTATAAAATAAGCAGCAGAAAATTCCTTATTCAAATGTATATTCCAATCAGTTTTCAACATAAATAAAACTTAATTCACAATAGATTAAGATGCAAAACAACTACTTATTTTGCATTTTGTTAATAAAAAAGAAAATGATATTATTTTTTTTCTTTATGTTTGTAATTCAAAATTAATGAAACTCGTATGAAAAAAATTATATATTCCTTAGTAACCTTATTTGTAGTTACTCTTCTTTTCTCCTCTTGTAAAAGTCATGGAACTTGTCCAGCTTATGGAAAAGTTCAAAAAACTGACACTGAAAAAGTAGCTGTTTAACACTCATAGCAAATTTTATTCAGAGAATAATGAATTGGTTAAGATTAGAAAATCCATCAGATTTTCAACAACTTTTAGATGCATCTTTTTCTGACAATCTATCGGCTGTTGCCATATTTAAACATAGTACTCGTTGTGTTATTAGTACTATGGCAAAAGTAAGACTAGCTGCTTCATGGAACTTTAAGGACGAATTACCTATCTATTATTTAGATTTAATTCAACACAGAGCGTTATCTAATCAAGTTTCCGAAGAACTAGGTGTTGAACACCAATCTCCTCAGTTATTATTAATAAAAGGAGGGAAGTGCTTTTACCATACTTCTCATAATGGAATTTCCGTTAGAGAAATAAACAGTTTTTTAAAACAAAAAGATTAGTGTTTGTTTAATATCAGAACTTAAACTTAATGCTACTGGGCAAGTTTTTGCCGAATTTTCAATGAGTTTTTTTTCTTTATCCGAATAAAAGCCTCCTCTAAAATCAAATTCAATAACAATTTCACTTATTTTTCTTGGCGATGCAGACATAATTTTTGTAACTGTTGCAAATGCATTTGTAATATTAAAATTACTATCAGCAGCCTTAATCCCAATAATGGTAAACATACAACTAGCCAAGGCTGTGGCAACAATATCGGTTGGAGAAAATGCCTCTCCTTTTCCATGATTATCAACTGGGGCATCTGTGATAACCTTATTACCTGAAGATAAGTGTGTTAACTCAGTTCGGAGTTGTCCTTTATAAATTACGTTGGATGTAGCCATTAAAGAATAAATTTATTTTATGATGAAAGTGTAAAGTTGACAAATTATTTATTATTATTTTTGCTAATCCAATGAAAAAAAATTATTTCATACTTTTTTTATTAATATTTGCTTTTACAACTTCTTATGTAAAAGCTCAAGAAACCATTTTTGAGGAAGCTCGAACTGTATATAAAAGAGAACAAGCATACGGTTTAATTATTCATACAAGCGGTTGGGGAGTGAATTATCGTTATGGTCTATATAATTCAGGTTTCACGCGAAGAACATTTGAAGGAGAGCTTGTTGGATTAAAGCACCCAAAAGAAATTCAAACCTTTAGTTCTATTTTCAATACTTCAAATGGTTATGTTTTTGGAAAACTCAATACCATGTTTTTAATTAGAGGAAGTGTTGGCAATCAAAAAACATTTATTAGCAAACAAAGTGTAAGAGGAATTGCCATATCGCTAGTTCAGAATGTAGGTTTAACATTTGCTTACGCTAAACCTATCTACTTAGAAGTCATAAAAACTGAAACAATAGTAAGTTCCATTGCAATAGAAAGATATGATCCAGAAAAACACAATCAATCAAATATTATTGGCAAAGGTCCAGCACTTAGAGGGTTGTTTAGCGGTAAATTTTATCCTGGACTTTTTTTAAAAACAGGACTAAATTTTGAATCTGCTAGAGAAGCAACAGGTTTAAATGCCGTAGAAGTTGGTGCTGAGTTTGATTTGTTTTTTCAAGATTTACCAATTATGGCTAATGAATTAAATAGAAATTGGCTAATTAATTTATATGTAACCTTTTCTTTTGGTTCAAAAAGTACGGAATAGAAAATAATTAGTAGTTAGTAAATACTTTCTACTTTATACACAGAATAAAATGATAGAAAATAAAATAATAGAATCCCAAGAACGCCAAAAAAAACCGAATTGGCTTAAAGTAAAACTTCCCACAGGTAAAGAATATACCAACGTACGTCATATTGTTTCTGAGCATAAATTACATACCATTTGCGAAAGCGGTAATTGCCCAAACATGGGTGAATGTTGGGGTGCTGGCACTGCTACATTTATGATTTTAGGCAACATTTGCACACGTTCCTGTGGGTTTTGTGCTGTGAAAACAGGAAAACCACTTCCAGCAGATTTAGAAGAATCCTCAAGAGTTGCTAATTCTGTTAAATTGATGAATGTTAAACACTGTGTTATTACTTCTGTTGATAGAGATGATTTGAAAGATGGTGGTTCTATTATTTGGGCTGAAACCGTAAATAAAGTAAGAGAAGCTAGTCCGCAAACCACAATGGAAACATTAATCCCCGACTTTCAAGGTAAATGGGAAAACCTACAACGAATTATTGATGTAGCACCAGAAATAGTTTCTCACAACCTAGAAACGGTAAGGAGACTTACCAAAGAAGTTCGTATTCAAGCAAAATATGACAGAAGCTTGGAAGTACTAAAACGATTAAAAGAAGGTGGAATGAAAACAAAATCAGGAATCATGTTGGGTTTAGGTGAAACGGAAGCAGAAGTAATTGAAACGATGCAAGACTTAGCCAATGTAGGTTGTAATGTATTAACACTTGGACAATATTTACAACCAACTCCAAAACACTTGCTTGTTAAAGAATTTGTTACACCTCAACAATTTGCTAAATACAAAGAAATTGGATTAAAAATGGGATTCCGTTTTGTAGAAAGTGGACCTTTAGTTCGTTCTTCTTACCATGCAGAGAAGCATTTGTTCTAATTAATTTTTCGTTACTACTCAGCTCTATTTACATCAGCTGAGTAGTAACAATTTTTTAGGAAACTTACAATAACACTTATTTTTAATGAAAACTATAAAAAAAATAAAATTAATTTATTATCTTTGTTCGCTATAGTTAAAAAAATAAATAATTAATCATAAATAGAAAAAAATGAATCTAAAATCTACCATCATCACTTCTATAAGTGTTGTAACTTTAGTTGCGACAATTTCATATCTGAATTTATCAAAATCAACTAAGGAAACTACATACACTCCTGTCGATTATAAAAATTCAGATTTGTATTCAGGACCTGAAAAGATAAATGCATATTTGAATATGCTAAGAGGGAATCCTCAAACTGGCGTTGTTGATCCTAACGATTATTTACTTGCACAACAACAAGCTCAAAAACTATCAGCCAAAAAAAATAAAGCAGCAATAGGCATGGTTTGGGAACAAATGGGACCTGACAATGTTGGAGGAAGAGGTAGAGCTATTTTGGTTGATAAAAATAGCCCCAACACGGTTTATGCAGGTAGCGTTGCTGGTGGTTTGTTCGTATCTCATAACAACGGAAACACTTGGACAGAAATAAACAGACTAGCAGACAACAATGCTATCTCTTGCATTACTCAAACAGACAACGGAAGAATATTTTTTGGAACAGGAAGCACTTTTGAAAATGCAGACGGAACAAGTTTGGGTTCGCCTGGCTTCCCAGGAAATGGTGTTTATGAATATGATCCATTAACTCAAACGGTGATTCCTATTTTGGTAAACAATGTTATTCCTGTTAATTCAACAACAGGAAGTTTAGTAAAAGTAAACGCCATTGGAGCAAGAGGAAATAGATTATATTTAGGTTTAAAACAAGGTACAGGATTGGTTTTTGCAGATCCTGATGGAAATGGAAATTACCCTTCTGCTTTATCAGGATGGACTAATCCAGTAATTATTCCAAACAGCCCCAATTTGCCAGAAACATCTGAAGTGCAAGATATTGATGTAGCTACTGATGGTTCTATGTTGGTTTGTTATTCAACCAAAATTTATACATCACCCGATGGGTCTCCTAATTCATTTTCAAGAACGCTTGTTCCAGGCGGATCTCGTATTTCTGGAGCTATAGCTCCTTCCGATCCTAATGTAATCTACATTGTTTCTACTAACGGTGCAGGAGCCTTAAACCCAGGCACTTCTGCTGTCCCAAGAGGATTAGAAGTAAGTTTAGATAAAGGAGCTACATGGGTCACTGTTGTTCCTGGTGGAGTTCCTACAATAGATCCTTTTGTGCAATTAAGCGGAACTGGAGGACAAGGTTTTTGGGATCAAGCCATAGGTGTTGACCCTTCAAATCCTGATAGGGTTTTAGTTGGTGGTATTCAGTTTTATGAATTTCAGTTGAATCGATCTCAAACTCCTCTTGGAGGTAACTGGTTTAGAGCTGCTGTATTGAATCAGTTTGCAACACCTTTTTATATTCATGCAGATAACCATTCCATGTTTTGGAAAGATGCCAACACTGTTTTTGTTATTGGTGATGGTGGAGTTTTCAGATCTACCGATGGAGGTGCCACATGGTTGCATATGAATTTAGGTTTCAATGTTACTACTTTTTTTAATGTTGCAACAGCAAGTAACGGTTGGTTTATGGGAGGGTCTCAAGATAATGGAACACAATTGTTTGAGTTTGGTCAATTGGGTAGTGTAAGTCCTAAAGGAACTGTAGAAATTCAAGGTGGCGATGGTTTCGCTGTTGAATTCTCAGACTTTGGAGGAGGTATTGCTTTTGCAACTTCTCAATTTGGTTCTATTATGAGATACTCAGCTCAAAACCCTGGACAAGGTGGTGGTCAATTTTTTGATTCTTTCTTAAACGGTTGGACTCAATTTCCTTTCAATACTAAATTTAGATTGTGGGAATCTGTTAACGATCCATTATCTATTGACAGTATTAGCGTAGTTTTTCAAGATACTACAACGCTCCCTGCTGGAACAACTTTCGTTTATCAAAGTTTAACCAACAGTGAGGATTTGTATTATACACCAACTGTAACAACAACCTACCTACCTGGAGATACGTTAAAATTGCAAGATTACTACCAATCAAGATTTGCTTTTTATATAGGAGCAGGACAAGTTCACTTAACTAAAGATGCTACTCGATTGAACGCGATTAATAACGATTGGCACAAGGTTGCTGAAAATATCGGAACAGCAGTTGCTTTAGAATTCTCTCCCGATGGAAATCATTTATACATAGGAAATACTGCTGGTCAGATTTTTAGAGTGAGTGGGTTAGCTTTAGGAAATACCGATGCAGAGTTAGATGTAACCAATACTTCCACTTTGGTTACAACAAAAACAGTAATTGCATCTGGTTTAGGTGGTGTTGTTACTGGTATTTCTATTGATCCTAACAATGGTGAAAACTTGATAGCAACTATTGGTAATTATGGAGTTACCAACCACGTTTATAGAAGTACTACCGCACAAAGTGCTACTGGAACAGGTGGTTTTACTGCAATTCAAGGACCTCCAAGCTCATCTACTCTAGGTTTCTTACCTCGTATGCCTGTTTATGATGCCGAAATTGATGTAAATGACAACAATATTGTTCTAATTGGTACTGACTTTGGTGTTTGGGCTACAAGTAATGCATTTTCTGCTTCAACTGGTGCTCAAGTAGAATGGTATAGTGAAAATGTAAATGGCATGGCTCACGTTCCTACTTTTGAAATTAAACAACAATATAAAAACCCAGGATTAGCATTTGGAAATGCAATAAACTCTCAAGTTTATTATTTGGGAACGCATGGAAGAGGATTTTATCGTTCTGAATCAAGGATTGAAAATACAGTTGGTATTGATGACAATAAACCTAAAACAAACACGTTTGATGCAACTTTAGGTTTATATCCTAACCCAATTAGCAACAATGGAACTATTGATATTGATTTGAATAGCCAAACAAAAGCTGTTATTAAAGTTTATAACTTAAGTGGAGCAATAGTAAAAACCATTGATTTGGGAACTTTAGTTAAAGGAAAACATAAAATTGCCTTTAATGCTGCCGAACTTAGCACAGGAACTTACATTATGGTTTTAGATGGCGATAAAGTTCAAAAAGTAACTAAGTTTATTGTAAGTAAATAACACAAAAATCACACACAAACAAAAGCGGTTAACTAACTTAGTTAACCGCTTTTTTAATTTAATAAC
>PHDR01000041.1 GCA_002841035.1 Bacteroidetes bacterium HGW-Bacteroidetes-12
ATTGATGATTTAATTATTTCTCAACCCGACAATGGCGAACAAGCCTTAGAAATTGCCGATAACCTGATTCGTTCGGGAGCTGTTGATTTATTAATAGTCGATTCTGTGGCTGCACTTACTCCTAAAGCAGAAATTGAAGGCGAAATGGGCGATTCTCAAATGGGTTTGCAAGCACGTTTGATGTCTAAGGCATTGCGTAAATTAACTTCCTCTATTCAAAAAGCCAATTGCTGTACCATTTTCATCAATCAATTGAGAGAGAAAATTGGAGTGATGTTCGGAAACCCAGAAACTACTTCAGGTGGAAATGCACTTAAATTTTATGCTTCTATCAGAATTGATATTCGAAGAGCTACGCAAATTAAAGATGGAGAAGAAATTACTGGAAACCGAACAAAGGTAAAAATTGTAAAAAACAAAGTTGCTCCTCCTTTCCGTAAAGCTGAATTTGACATCATGTATGGTGAAGGGATTTCTAAAGTAGGCGAAATAATAGATTTAGCTGTTGATAACGAAATTATAAAAAAAGCTGGAAGCTGGTTTAGTTATGGCGACACAAAATTAGGACAAGGAAGAGATGCCGTGAAAACATTACTTCTAGACAATCAAGAATTAATGGACGAATTAGAACAAAAAATTATAGTTGTTTTAGAAGGAAAATAAAAAAGTTATAAACCATTCAAAAGAGCCAAAAGCTTCAATATAAATCTGTAATTTTGAAATCCCGAATTCGTTCGGGATTTTATACCACTTTGATTTATAAAATATTGGCGTATTTTATAAATCTTACAGTGGTAAATGCCGATGGAACAAACAAATAGTAAAATGAGGCTTTAGCCGATTATTGGACTATATTATTTGTCTAATCGGTATTATTTTTATCAAACAAAAAAAAATGAAACCATTTATATTATTTCTTCTTTCTATTTTTTTGCTAATTGCTTGTAATAACAATGAAAAATCTGTTGTTGAACCACCCATAGAACAAGCTATTGATACCACCAATAATGAACAAATAAAAGCCTTCAAAGAAATTAACGATCTACTTAAAAACGACATTAACAATACCGCTTTGTATCTAAAAAGAGCCCGATTATACCAAAAATATGGTGCCGTACCCAAAGCCATTCAAGATGTAGATAGAGCAATTGGTATTGATTCCTTAATCCCTGAGTTTTATTTACTAAAAGCGGAATTACTGAAATCGCAAGACCGATTAAAAGAAGCTAAAGAAACATTAGATAAATGTATGTTTGTGGACAATAAAAATGTTCAAGCACGTATTGAATTGGGGTGGTTGGCACTCATTGCAAAAGATTATAAGCAAGCATTAGATTATGCCGATGCAGCACTCAAAAGAAACATATATTCCTCTGAAGCATACTTTTTAAAAGGAATGATTTTTATTGAAAAAAAAGATACTGCTCTTGCTATTTCTAGTTTTAAAACAGCCGTAGAACAAGAAAATGACTATTATGATGCTTATATTCAACTTGGTATTCTCCATATCTATAAAGAAGGAAACTTGTCTGAAGGGTATTTAAAAAATGCACTCCGAATTAAACCCAATAACTTAGAAGCACTTTATAACCTAGGGTTTTATTACCAAGAAAATGCAATGTACGAACAAGCCATCGCAATCTATCACGAAATTTTAGCCATTCAAGAATTTAGAGAACCTTATTTTAATTTAGGCTACATTCATCAAGAATACTTAAGTTTATATGAAGATGCCATCGGTTTTTACACTAAAGCTATAGAAATTGAACCAAGTTATGTTGATGCGTATTACAACCGAGGATTATGCTACGAAAAAATGAAAAGCAAAATAAAAGCAAAAGCAGATTTTCAAAAAGTGTTAAAATTAAATCCTACACACACCTATGCTGCAATTGCCCTAGAAAGAGTTTTTTAATTGAAATTTAGATAATTTAAAAATATATTAATATGACTTCTAACTTCCAACTTCTATCTTCCAACTTCTATCTTCCAACACTATGAACTACCTATCAGTAGAAAACTTAACAAAATCTTTCGGCACACACATCTTATTCGAAAACATTTCTTTTGGTATTGACAAAGGACAAAAAGTAGCTTTTATAGCTAAAAACGGGACTGGGAAATCTACCTTATTAAAAATTTTGGCTGGAGAAGATGGTTATGATTCTGGAAATGTTGTTTTTAGAAATGGAATTAGAACAGGAATACTTCAACAAACTCCAAATTTTAATGATGAATTAACCATTTCTCAAACAATATTCAAAGCAGACTCAGAGCAAGTTACTGCCATTTTAGAATACGAAAAAGCCATACACAACCCTGATGATAATGAGCGTATGCAAAAAGCTTTTGAGCAAATGGATGCCTTAGATGCTTGGGATTATGAAGTGCGTATAAAACAAATTTTAGGTCAACTTCAAATTCACGATTTAGAACAAAAAATTGGAGAACTTTCTGGTGGGCAATTAAAAAGAATTGCTTTAGCTCAAGTGCTGATAGAAGAACCCGATTTCATCATTTTAGACGAACCCACCAATCACCTTGATTTAGATATGATTGAATGGTTAGAAAATCACCTAAGCAAAGAAAACATCACTATTTTAATGGTAACACACGACAGGTATTTTTTGGAGCGTGTTTGCAACGAAATTATTGAACTAGATAACGAAACTCTTTACCGATATAAAGGAAACTACAGCTATTTTTTAGAGAAAAAAGAAGAACGAGAAACCATTTTTGAAGCCAATGTTGATAAAGCAAAAAATTTATATCGAAAAGAGCTAGAATGGATGCGGAGAATGCCTAAAGCCCGAGGAACAAAAGCCAAGTCAAGAGAAGATGCTTTTTATGATACCGAAAAAACAGCAAAACTAAAAAAAGACAACTCCAAAGTAGAGATGGAAGTGAATATGACTCGGTTGGGTGGGAAAATCTTAGAATTACATCACGTAAAAAAATCCTTTGGTAATTTAAAAATTTTAAACGACTTCAGCTATATCTTTAAGCAAAAAGAAAAAATTGGTATCGTTGGAAAAAATGGCGTTGGAAAAACTACCTTTTTAGATATAATACTAGGGCTTCAACAGGTAGATGGTGGAAAAGTTGTTTCGGGCGAAACGGTTGTTTTTGGGTATTATACGCAAAAAGGAATGCAGTTTAAAGAAGATAAGAAAGTTATTGAAACAATAAAAGATATTGCAGAAGTAATTCCTTTAACAAAAGGAAGAAGCCTAACAGCAGCTCAATTGTTAGAAAAATTTCTGTTTAATAAGAGTATGCATTACAATCAAGTTGCAAAACTGAGTGGTGGCGAAAAAAGAAGATTATATCTACTAACTATTTTAATAAAAAACCCCAACTTCCTAATTTTAGATGAGCCTACCAATGATTTAGACATCATGACCTTAAATGTACTAGAAGATTTTCTAGAAGATTTTCAAGGATGTTTAATCATTGTAACACACGATAGGTATTTTATGGATAAACTCGTTGATCATCTATTTGTTTTTGAAGGCGATGGGGTTATTAAAGACTATTTAGGAAAATACAGCGAATACAGGGAAAATTTGAAAGAGCTGCAATTGCAAGAAAAACAAGTTGCTAAAGCCATCGAAAAAAAAGGTTTAGAACCAACCCAAACAAAAAATGAATTTTCTAAAACTAAACTTTCCTATAAAGAAAAAATAGAATTTAAAAAACTCGAAAAAGAACTTGAAGAACTCGAAATTATTAAAAAAATTTAATGGAGAAACTAAATCAAATACAAGCTAATCATAATGAAGTTATTAAAATTTCTAACGAACTTGGTGAATTAGCTAATTTAATTGATGCTAAAACAGAGCGGTGGTTACTACTTTCAGAGTTAGAAGTTTAAAGATATTGATTACAATGGTTAATGCCGATGGAATATGAAAATAGTCTAATCAAATGAAATGCAGATTGGACTATATTGAATATCCAATCGGTATAAATTCATAAAAAAAATGGCATTAGAAAACTAATGCCATTTTTTTGTGTCATAAAAAAAGCCTTTTGCAAACTGGCAAAAGGCTTTTTTAGTTATTTAGAAATCAAAAGTATTACTCAACAATCAATTTAACAGTTTGTTTTTCATTGTTGTTATCAATAGTTAAGAAATAAATTCCTTTATCAAAATCAGCTAGAGAAATTGTTTCTTTAGTTTGTCCTGATACAGTTACTCTTTTTGATAAAACAGATTGACCAACGATGTTAGTAACCGTTAAATTAACTACTTCTGTATTTTTCGCATCTAAGTTAATGTTGAAAATATCATTACTTGGATTTGGAAACACAGAGAAAGTAGTGTTGTTTGATAACTCATTAACAGAATTCAAAGGATCGAAATTCATTCTTACCATAGGAGTTTGAGTAGTAAAAAAGTTTTCATTAGTATTTGGGCCAGTCATATCTGGGTAGAAAATTAAACTTACAGCACCACTTCTTGTTCCATTTCCAGGAGAAGCTCCACTAGTTCCATAGAAAAATGGATTTAATGCATGAACTGCAACAAAATAAAATGTTCCTGCAGTAACACTTGGTGTGTTAGGTAATTCTAAACGAACTTTGTTTCTTAAATCGCTACTTGTAACTGTATAAAAATTAGATCTATCTATTTCGACAAAATTGCCTTGAGCATCAATTTCATACAATACAGCATCAATAGTGGCACCAACAATGTTCACTGGAGTAGCACCTGTTGTACTGTTACCAACAACAACATCAATAGCATATAATGTTTGAGTTGATACAACATCAAAAAAGTTACCTGCTTCAAATTCTACAGATGTAGAAGGTGCTGGTCTTGGACCTCCACCGTTTCCTATTGTATTGGTAGCTCCAAAATCTTGTAGTGGACCAAAATCATCTAATGCATAAATGAATTGAGAAATTTCAAATGGAGGAAAAGTCATAATATTATCACTAGGTAAAAAATCAGTATGACCTGTACTTGAAGAAAGTTCCAATGAAGTAGCATAAGGCACACCAATAGTAGTTGGAGGTGTAAAAGAAGTAGTTGGAAACAAGCTATCTGTAGCAGCTGGTGCTAAAGCAACAGGAGTACTTGTTCCAGCAAATGCTGTACCACCATTTATGCTAGCAGTCATTATTGTTCCTGTTTGAGTTGCTGCCCCTTGGTTAATTACCTCAATAGAAAAATTAATTGGTTGGTTTTGAGCAACTGGAATTCTTGTATAAGGAACTTCTCCTTGAGCTGAACCATAATAAGCATTAGAAGCTACTAAATCCATTAATGGAGTTTCAATAACAGCAATATCATCAACCATCCAAAAATAGTGAGAAGCACCTGTTGCCCAATGAAAACGTAAGTAAATGTTACCTGTAACACCACCTGCAATAGCAGAGATATTAATGTGCTTTACAAAAGGATCTGGAGACATTGCATTGATAGCAATACCACCACGAGCATCAAATGTTTGCACATTTGTAGCAAAAGTTGGGTCTGTACTAACAACCACATTTAGTGCAGCTGCTGCGGCACAACACAATCTGAATTTTTGTTGAAAAACAACCGATACACTAGCCTGTCCTGTTAGTGCTATTGCTGCTGTTTGGAAGTAAGCATCTCTATCTGCAATAGGATTGATGGTTTCTCCAAAAAACAACATGTGGTTACCGCCACTTGTAGATAGGATAGGTCCTGTATTAGTAAAAGGAGCTGATAATGCAGCACTATTTATAACCCAATCAGCACCATTGTTTGTAGTACCACCTTTTGTCCAACCTGCAGGAAAACCACCCGTAAAATCTTCTGACCAAATAGTATCACCAGCAGCTTTGTTAATAATGTTGTTTGATTTAACCGTTGCATCAGATGCAGGGTTATAAATTTCTAGCTTAGCATCGCTAAACGTCTTCTGTTGGTTACTTTGTGCCATAGCAAAAGAACCTACAGAAAGTGCCATAGCACATAAGTAAATTTTTTTCATAGTTTTTATTTTATAAATTATTAATTCGTTAACAAATATACACAAAAAAAAATCCCTGAATTAAATTCAGGGATTTTTTTTAAGCTAATTCGTATTTTAACGTATCTTTTTATATTTATTAAATTACTCAACAATCAATTTAACTGTTTGTTTTTCATTGTTGTTATCAATAGTTAAGAAATAAATTCCTTTATCAAAACCAGCTAAAGAAATTGTTTCTTTTGTTTGCCCTGATACAGTAACTCTTTTTGATAAAACAGATTGACCAACGATGTTAGTAACCGTTAAATTAACAACTTCTGTATTTTTTGCATCTAAGTTAATGTTAAAAATAGCATTACTTGGATTTGGGAAAACATTAAAAGTAGTATTTGCAGATAATTCTTTAACACTAACTAAATTGTTTACAAGTAATCTAACCATAGGTGTTGCTGTTGTAAAAAAGTTTTCATTAGTATTTGGGCTAGTCATGTTTGGGTAGAAAATCAAACTTACTGCTCCTGAAAGAGAACTGTTGCCTGGAGATGAACCACTCACACCATAAACAAAATTTGAGAAAGCGTGAACCGCAGCAAAATAGAAATTACCTGCGGTAACCGTTGGAGTTGTTGGTAAAGGTAAAATCACAGAATTTCCTTGATCAGCTAAAGTTGTTGTGTAAAATCCAGAACGATCTATTTCTACAAAAGAGGAACCATTATCTTCATAAAGTACAAAGTCAACATTCGTTCCAGGTGCAGTTGTAGTACCAACAATAACCTCAATGCCAGTAGCAATGGTTGTGTTTACTATTTCAAAATAATTACCTGCTTCAAATTCAGATCCGTTAGAAGGACTAAGACCTCCAGCATTTCCTGCCAACGTAAAATCATCCATAGCATACACATTTTGAGTAATTCTAAAAGGTGCTGGTGTAATTGTGTTATTTGAAGGGGTTACATCTACCCCAGAAGCAGCAATAGACAATACCACATTATGTGTGGCTATTGTTGTAGGTGGTGTATATTGTGTTGTTGTAAATAAACTATCACTTCCTCCTACTGGAACTGTTACTGGAGCACTTGTTCCTATAAAAGCACCGCCATCTACAGTTGCTGTTAATTGAGTTTGGGTTTGTGGCTGTGCACCAACATTATCCACTTCCATAGCAAAATCAACAGGTTGAATTTGGTTAGATGGAACTGCTGAGTAAGGAATAGTATTAAACCCATAGTAAGGTTTTTTTGCAACTAAATCATTATCGTCTGACTCTCTAACTTCTACATCATCTACCGCCCAAAACCAATCAAATGCACCTACATACTTAAATCCAACTAATACAGCCGCTTGATTAGCAGCAGCACTAGATATATTCACGGTAATTGTTTGTGGATTTGGTGAACTTGAGTTTGCAGCCATACCTAGGTTTACTTCATATTCAGTCCAATTAACTCCGTTGTCATTACTAACAATCACAATGGTTTGTTCTTGAAATCTTCGGTGTGTTTGTTGAAATGTTAAAGAAACGGAAGCAATACCAAGTGTGCTAAATGGTGTTGTTGAAAAGATAAGTGCATTTTGAGAACCAGAAGCACCCTGTGCATCAGAATTAATAATGGCATATCCACTAGCAGCAGTAGTCATTCCAGCAGGGTTTAATGCCGCCCAAGGAGCAGCATTTACATTGGTTGTTATCACCCAATCTGTTGAAGGTGTACTCGTGTTAGTCATTGTCCAATTAGATGCTGTAGAGAAATCGTCATCCCAAATTAATGCTCCTTTAGGTTTTTCTGTAGGAAGTTGCTTCACTACTTCACTGTTTGTTTCTGTTCGTAATGGATGAGCTTTTTTAACAGCCGTTTGCCCAAAAGACAACGATCCAATTGATAGTGCAACTACACATAAGTAAATTTTTTTCATAGTTTTATTATTTATTTTGTTAATTAAATTTTATTTAAAGAACCCAAAAATACGAATTAATTTTTAAATGTACCAATAATATTAGAATTTATCGATTATAAAAAGTAAAAAAATTAGTTTTGCAATATTCATTCACTTAATCTTATTTGTTAACCTTTTATTTACATCCTAAACATTCTCTCATGAGACTATTGCCCTTAAAGTGGAATGCCTTATTATTAATTTTTATTTTTTTTAATAGTTGTAATCTATTGAAAAATAATAATCCTTTAATTAATAATGATGAACAAATTTTATATACCACTTCTTCAGGTGTTTATATTTTTGATTTAACAACTCGAAACAGTGAGCTATTGCTTGAACGAGATAATTTATTTCTTCCCTATAGAGTTAAATCTAATTTTAATGAGAAAGATGTGATTTTTGGTAAAAAAACAACACCTGAAAATTCTAACGAAAATCAATTCAACTTCTATTACTTTAATAATACCAGCAAGGAGCTTTGGAAGTTTAAAACCTATTTACTCAAGAAACAAGAGTATCATTTCAATATAATTATTACTCAATTTTCCAATAGTGGGAATATTAATTTCATAAATGACACTTTAGTTCCTTGTGATACTTTTAATGTTGAAAAAAAAATAGTTAATTGTAATGAGTGGTCTTTGGTATTAAAAAATAGTACAATTACCTCTAAAGAAGTTTTTAGTAGAAAAGGAAATGTTTACTTAAAAGAAAATGGTAAAGAAGAATTGATTATTGAAAGTGATAACACTAAAGGAAGAAGGGTTATTGGAGGGTACGTTAACCCTCAACTATCTAACAATCAACAAAAAATAATTGTACAATACAGCCCTAATTTAGTTTCTGATAAAGCAGGAATATATGAAGTTGATTTAGAAACGAAAAATCTAAATTTTGTTTTAGCTGGCAAAGAGAATTTACTGCCAAAATATGCTAAAAATGATGATAAAATTATGATTGCACGAAATAAAAGAATGTCTCAGGAAGGTTATTGGATCTATGATCTATTTGTCTATAACTTATTAACTAAAAGAGAATTTAAAGTTGCTGAAGAAGTAACTTATTTTGAGTGGATAAAATAAAAAAGCTGTTCTGATTTTTCAGAACAGCTTTTTTTATAAATTAATTTTAGAAATTATCTAATGTTAATTTTTTCTGTTAATACTCCTTGATCGTATTTTACATTTACAACATACAAACCAGCAGCCATATCATCTAAAAGATATTCTTGAGTTCCTGAAACTACTTTAATTTCTTTTACCAACTGACCAGCTGTATTCATAATTTGCATTACACCATTAGTTAATTTTGCATCTGTTGTTAACTTCAATGTATTGTTGTAGTTAAAAAATGAAACTTGGTTTGCAATATTTTCTGATACAGAAATAGTTCCCACATCTCCAGCATTTATAGGCGTATTTGGCGTTGCATTGTATGCGTAATCTTTTAAAGTTAATGTTAATTGATCTGCAGAAACATCAAAACGAGCCCATCCGTAGTGGATGTTGCCTCCAACGCTAAATTTCAGTCCCATATAGCCATCTGTAACTCCATTATTCCATTCTTCATTAAATGGAGAACCTTGTCCAATAACATAAAACCCCATAGTTCCTTGCACACAGTTAGTTCCTAACCATGGACCAGTTGCTCCAACAGCAGCTCCATTAGCTAATTTTTTTACATAATTATATGAACTTGGAGCAGAACCCATTATTTCATTATTAGGATTACCACCAGCACATGATGAACCTGTTGCAAATGGAACTGCCACAGCTGCATTTACTTGACTATTTCCTACAATAGCAGCAATAAAATCGCTAGTCATATCATTATTCAAATCAACAAGTATTATTTGATTTTGACCAGTTACTGTTTGATCTGGAATTACATCTGTATATATAATTTGTCCTGTTGCGGAAGCTCCTGTAGCTAAAATAGCTGCGGAAGCAGACATATAATTCAATAACTTTTTGTCTAAAATAGAGTTAGTTTTTTTCATAAGAGTGTGTTTTTTGTTAATATTAATAATTGTTTATAGCTACAAATATAATTTAATTAATTTAAATTAAAAAAATTATTATTTATTTTTTCAAACTTATTTTACTTCTATATAAATTTGGATCAACAATTTTAACCATTTTCTCTTGAGATAACGTGTTTCCTAAAAACGTATTTATTTTTTCAGCTTCTATTTCTGGATGACTCATTACATCTGCATAATTAATTGGGAGAATATCAATATTTGGCTGACTATCCAGCCAAGTATTAGTTTTTTCTATTTGTTTTTTATATGTTTCAGCTAAAGGTAATGAAAAAGTTTTTTCTGCTTTTTCTTTCTTTTTTCCCAACATTACCTGTTGAGAAACAAGCACTTCATCCATTTCTCTCTGCATGAAAATAATTTTATAATTAAAATTTGGTGGTAGTGATGGCAAAAGTTGAGCAATTACTTTAATTACTTTTCCTGAAGCTAAATGCATCCATGAATTATCATTTGCCAAACGTTTAACTGGCTCATATTCATAATAACCTTTTGGGTTATTTTTGTCGGCCTCTCTATTTTCGTCTACAAGAGCTGTTAACCCTCCTTCGGTTAGCATTTGCATCATCATTGAAGTGCCTGAACGAGGTAATCCTGAAACAACAACTATGTCTCCTTTGCTTGCTTCTTTTACTTTTTCTTTATGGAGTATTACTTTTTCATTATCATTTAAATAATTTTCATAAATATCAATCAGCCACTTTCTTGCTCGTGTCATTTTTGGAGCCATTGTTAATGTTAATTCAAATGCTTGTGCTGCTTCTGAATATTTTTCTAATTGCACCAATGCTTCCGCTATATGATAGTGACATTGTGGATAAAAATAAGTATGTTCAATAACAGTAAAAAATTCTATCAGGGCTTCCTCTGGCTTATCTTGTCTTAACTTACATAACCCTAACCCATGTCTTGCAACTGAATTTCCTGGGTCTATTTCTGTTGCTTTTGCATAAAAAATCTCTGCCTCCCTCCAATTTTGTTTACTGTGTTCGATTTTAGCTAATTCAATTTGTATAGATGCACTTTGGGGAAATTTCATCTCTAATTCAGAAAACTTTTTAAATGCAAGATTTAATCTATTAGTTCTTGCATATAAATCAGCTTCATAAAAATCAACTAACGGTGGAATTTTTTCAACTTCTATATTTTTTCGTGCGTCTAATAATAGCTGTTCACACTCTTTAAACATTTTTTTATTCATGTAGCAAACTGCTAATTTCTCATAAAAACGAAATGCTTTCTTATCTGTAATAATAAGTTCTTCTAAAATTGGTATGGCTTTATCAATTTTGTTTCCATCTATTAAATTTCGTGCTAAATAAAATTTGGATTCATTTTTTGCATTTTCAACCGCTTTTGCTTGATTTTCATCGGGTTTTTCAATATATCCTAATTCTACCAACTGATCTAAGGCTTCTTGATTTGCCCACTTATCCTCCTGCAAATTTTTATCGTGCATCCCATGGATTCCATCTACCTTTTCCCAACTTTCAATATGTTCTAAAAATGGATTTTCAGTAAAACATTCTACCAATGGCTTTCCTTCCATGTCTTTTCCAATCGGCAATCCATATAGTGCCAATAAAGTGGGTGTTACATCAATTATTGATGCTCCAAATACTTGTTCTCCCTTTTTAATATTTGGTCCTTTTATGGCAAAAATCCCATAAGGTCGATGTTCATGTGCTGGAGCTGCGGGTTCGTCAGGCAATGAGGTTGGTCGCAAATGATCGGAATGAAATCCGTGATCAGATATTATCATCACTGTTGTATCGTCATCAATAAGATTCAACATTCGTTCTAACATCATGTCGTGAAAAAGATACCCTCCTGTTACAACATGTTTGTAATTTTTATAATCTTCATCAGACAATCCTTTCATTTGAGGCGGATGATACTTCATTGCCAAATGGCTAAAATGATCTATGGCATCATGATAAACTGCCATAAAATCCCATTCTTCTTCCTCCATTAAATAAGTAGCTGCATTATGAATACTAGCACAATGGCTAAGCACTTTTGACACAGCAAAAAGACGTTGATCTTTATCGATGTCAATTTTTCTTGCATTAGGGACAAATGGTAAAACATGAGCCATAGTAAGTTCAACTGGGTGCACTCGAAGGCTTGCCATTTCATCATGTAATCTTTCGGGATGAACAACTCCTTTTAAAAGAGGCCATTCATCTCCGTATTTTACACCACAATGCTGGTAGAAATTTGAAACCATCACTCCATTAATTGGTTCGGCAGGGTGACTTGGCCACCATCCAACAACATTAGATTTCATTCCTTGTTGGTTCAATATATTCCATATTGCCTTAACTTTTCTTGAAGTTGAACTTACTGGTTTAACGCCTTTGTTATCGGCAGATGGTTCAACAAATCCTAATATTCCATGTTGATCGGCTCGTTTACCCGTTGCGATAGATGTCCACAACATTGGTGATAAAGGAGGGTCTAAAGTTGCTATATTTCCCCAAGTTCCTTCTGCTAAAAACTTTTTCA
>PHDR01000042.1 GCA_002841035.1 Bacteroidetes bacterium HGW-Bacteroidetes-12
AGTCCCGATAGCTATCGGGATGACTGATTTAAAAAACGAGAATAACGAAGAAATCGGACATTATGGACAAACTCTAATTGTAGTCTTTTTCGTTTACAAGTTCACCTTGCTCATTATAAAATTTCCACTTTCCACTTTCTTTTCCGTTTTCATAAGTCCCTTCATACATAAGTTGTTTATTATGATAATAAACCTTTGCTTCACCATGTCTAACGCCATTTTTAAACATACCGATACTTTGAAGAATACCATCATCAAAAAAAGCCTCCCACTTCCCTTCTCTTACGTTGTTTTTTATTGCCCCTTGTATTTTAATTTTTCCGTTTTCGAAGTAAGTTTTTTCTTCAATTTTTAAGGTGTCATTTTCGTTAACTTTATAAACACCAACTATTTTAGGGGTATTGTCTTGATAATGATCTTCTACTTTTTCAATAATGCTTTCCTTGCAAGCAAATACTATTAAACAAGTAAGTAAGAGTAATACTATTTTTTTCATAAAAAGTTAATTGAGCATTTTATGTAAAATTACTAAACAAAAATAGTCCCGATATTTATCGGGACTACTTTTGTTTTTTTAAGGAGGAACAAACTTCAATATTCGTCTTCATTAAAAAAGAAATCTTCTTTAGTTGGGTAATCTGGCCAAACATCTTCAATGCTATCGTAGATGTCTTCGTCAGATTCTAATTCTTGAAGATTTTCTATAACTTCTAAAGGTGCTCCCGTTCTGATGGCAAAATCAATTAATTCATCTTTGTCGGCAGGCCAAGGTGCATCTTCTAAATGAGATGCTAATTCTAGTGTCCAGTACATATTTGTTGTATTTAATTAATTAAAAGAATCTTTACTTTTAACAGTTACGCAAAAGTAGATTTTTTGTTCACATACACAACAAAAAAAATATCAACAAAATTTTATGTTAAAATTAAGTTGATTCAATTCTCTACATCGCTTTAATAACGTGCTTTCCAAGGAATTTCATTGGCATTGAAATCGACACTTAATTTACGACTTAACACAAATAAATAGTCGGACAGTCGATTCAAATAAATCAAAATTTCGTCATTTATTGGCTCTTTTTCTCCTAAAAAAACAACTAAGCGTTCTGCTCTTCGGCAAACACATCTAGCAATATGACAATAAGATACAATTTGATGTCCTCCAGGCAAAACAAACGAACGCATTTCGGGTAAATGTTCATTCATTTTGTCCATTTCTTTTTCTAAAAATTCAATGTCTTTTGTATGGAGTTGAGGTGTTTTTACTTTAGTATTTCCATGTTCGGTAGCTAAAATAGAACCCAACGTAAACAAACGATCTTGAATTTCCAAAAGCACTTCAATAGTAGTTTCATCAATAGGTTGATCACGAAGTAAACCAATGTGAGCATTTAATTCATCTACAGTTCCATAAGCTTCAATTCGGTAGTGATATTTAGGAACTCGTTCTCCACCAAACAAAGAGGTAAGTCCTTTGTCTCCAGTTTTTGTGTATATTTTCATGTTGTTTCTTCTTTATTTTTAACAAATGTAAGGGATTTTTTAGACCTAACAGGTTTTAAAAATCTGTTAACTCTAACGATTACCTTTTCTCTAACACATTAAATTTTCGGATAAGTTCACTACCATACTCATCAACAAGTGTTAACAAATGCTCTCCTGCTTCTAATTGAACATCAATTTTATGTTCTCCAGTAGTTTGGGCGATAAAAACATCATCAATATGCCAAAAAATGGTAGCTGTCGGATTAGCATGAGCTACTTCAAAAATTACTTTACCTCTTGAGCCATCTAATAATTTAGGGATAAAAACAACGGTAAGGTTTTCGGGGTAAATGATGCCCATTTTTACAGTAGTATTTTCGTAGCAATTATTTAATAATGGCGGAAGTGTTTTGTAATTAGGATTTTTTGTTTTGTAAAACAACTCCATAATAGGAGGTAGCACCAACCATTTTTTAATTTGCATATTGGTTACTGAATAACATTCGTCATTCACACGAAATTGCTCGCTTTTATCTAAATAAACCAATTTGTGGTAAGGACAAGTCTTAGATTTTATTCCTGCACTTGGACTCCAAATAGTGTCTGCTTTTTCGCAATTATTTCCATAAAGATAACCGCTTTTAGAACACACTGCTAACTGAGATAAGTTGTTATATGGAGGCTCAAACCATGTTGTTTGCGGTAGTTTTTTAAACACTTCAAATAGAATGGGAGCTGCAACCAATGTGCCTGTTAAACCAGGGCGACCTTCGCCATCGGCATTTCCAACCCAAACGCTTACGGTATATTCGGGAGTAGTTCCTACCGCCCATGCATCTCTATGTCCGAAGCTTGTACCTGTTTTCCAAGCTATTTTTTTGGAAGAAGCAAAATGTTCCCAACCTTTTTCCTCTCTCGGACGATGAACATTTTCCAGTATTTGGTATGTTTGCCATATACTCGAAACATCATATAAATAATCTTGTTTAAGTGTTTCTTTTTGATGCAAAAGTGAATCAGTCGCTATAAAATAAGACATACGGTAATCGTTTGTATTGTATTGATAATCGTATGTTCTAAAATTGTTTAATACTCTCGACCAACTGGAATAAACGCCATTTAATTCCCATAAATTGGTTTCTGCTCCTCCTAAAATGATGGACAATCCATAATGATTCACCGGGTTTTTTATAGTGGTAAAGCCTAATTTTTGTAGGTTGTTATAAAACTTTTCTAATCCATAACTACGTAATAATTTTACTGCTGGAATATTTAATGAGCGAGTGAGTGCATTGCTTGCTGGCACAGCACCATCATAGGTTCTATCAAAATTTTGTGGAGCATAACCCGAAATTCTTGTGGGAACATCAGGCACCAATGCATCAGCTAATAGTTCGCCTTCATTAAATAAAGCTCCATACAAAAAAGGTTTTAAAATACTCCCAGAGCTTCTTGGAGCAGTAATAATATCTACGTTAACACCCGATTCTTCATGCGTACAATCAGAATTTCCAACATATGCCAATACTTTTCCACTGTTTACTTCTGTAACTAAAATAGCCAAATTATGCACTTCATTTTGGCTGAGTAAACGATGATAATTAGAAGCAATTTGATTCAGTTGTTGTTGCAAGTGAAGGTTAATTGTTGTTTGAATATTTTTTCCTTGATGTCCTTCTTTAATTAATCGGGTGAGTAAATGTGGTGTAATTTGAGGAAGTGAATGCGGTTTTACTGGTAATTCTTCCGCTTTAGCCAATTCATTGGTTTCGAAATCTATAATCCCTTTTGCTTGCAATTTATCTAACAAACGATTACGTTTTTTGAGTAATAACGCATGATTTTTTCCAGGATAAATTAATGCAGGAGCATTAGGCAACACCGCCAATGTAGCTGTTTCTCCCCATGATAATTTATCGGAAGAACGTCCGTAATAACGCCATGCAGCAGCATCTAAACCCACTACATTTCCACCAAAAGGAGCATTAGAAGTATAAAGAGCTAATATTTCTTTTTTGCTTTTTGAAATTTCTAGCCTTGTTGCCAAAATAATTTCATAACTCTTTTCCAAAATGGTTCGGGATTGCTGACGAGCCAAACGAATTACCTGCATTGTAATAGTGCTTCCTCCACTTTTTATTTTTCCAGAAGTGATGTTTTGCCATAAGGCTCTTACCACAGAAACAGGATTTACTCCAGGGTGATATTCAAAATATTCATCTTCGAAATGAATAATACATTGTTTAAATTTTTCAGGAACAACAGGGTTTTCAGGAAAACGCCATTGACCATCTTTTGCAATGCTAGCCGTTAATAAATTACCATTGGCATCCTCAACAATAGTACTGGTGGGTTGTTTAAATAATTGCTTGGGAAGGATGAAAATGTACCAAACAATCAAAATTAAAACGATTGCAACTTTGAATTTATGGCGTTTTAGAAAATTCAATTGGGATTAAACATTAACAAAATCTGTAGTTTTGAATTCATTTTTTTGTTAAAAGACTAATCCAATTATTAAATCTTGGGCATTTAGATAAAATGGTATCAATTCCTATTTCATCAATAATCATTATACCATCAACAAACTTATTATATCCTTTTATTAAATGCTTTAATCTTTTAGATGGTGCGTTATTCGGATCATTATTAATTTCTTCTGGATTAGTGTATGCATTAAATATTTTTTCAAATTCATTAAAGTTAGCTTGTTTGGGTGTAAATAAGTTTTCTATTCCTTTTTTGGAAGAAAAAACCAATGCTTCAAACTCATGAAGTTGGATATAAGGAATTAAATTATTGAATGTTTTTTGCTGTGAATTCTCTATATCTTCTTTGATGGCATTCTCCAAAAAATCAACACACATTAATTTATCTTCAAATTTAATTGCTTCTTCATATTTTGGAAAATCCTTTGGAAGAGCATAGAAGTCAATTAGTGTAGTAACAATAACATTATCTTCATACAAACTGTTTATTATATCTTTTTTTAAATGCTCATACTTACTAAGTCCTCCTTTAGAGTGTTTTATTTTAAAACATTGCACATTTCCAATTCCTTTTGAAAATAGATAAGGAGCCAAAATATTATTTACAAACTCCTTTTCAGTATCTCCTTCAACAATAATTAATAGTCTTTTCATAGTGGTTGACCTTTAATTATACTTTTTGTCCATAATTCACCTAATGAATAATCGTGTAACCAATTTTTTAAAGAAACGCTATTAATTCGATTAAAAACAGATTGATTACCTACTTTGTCAACAGTAATAATATCTTCAGGTTCAAAATTATTAAGAAGATTAACTGATTGAGTAGAAACGATGATTTGACAATCTCTTTCAGCGGCAGATTTCATAAGACCTGCTAACTTATTAATTGCTGTTGGGTGCAAGCCTAATTCGGGCTCGTCAATAATAATTACTTTTGGTAAGTTAGGCTGCATTAATAATGTTGTAAGTGCTATAAATCGTAAGCTTCCATCAGATAAATGAGTCGAATCAAAATAAGTATCAGGATGATCTATTTCGTTCCATTGTAATTTTATTTTACTTTCGTCTAAAACAAAGGGAGCTAAATTAAATCGTTCAAAAAATGGCACTATTGATTGAATTGTTTTTTCAATTCGTTTAAAGTTTTTAGGATGTTTTTCTTGTAAAAAATATAAATAGGCTGCTAAATTCCCGCCATTTTCTTTTAAGATTCTATTATCATTAATATTAGATTCCGAACGTAAAGGAGCAGAAGAGCTTGTATCATGGAAATGATATATTTTATAACTTTCTAAAAAATCACGTAAATACATATCCCTTCGAGTGTTAGAGTTTTTAATCCCACTTTCTTTTATGTTTGTATTCGTAAAAGATTTAGTTCTAGGTGCATTGTGGTATATACTTTCTTCTATTGATAAAAAAAACGTCCCTTCTTCAGTTGGTTCTATGCTAAAAGAATAGGCATTTGTTTTAAAATCTAAATAACCTTTTATTTCATGTGTTTTTTTTCTTCCGTAATAAAGAAGGTTATCCACTCCACTTTTTAAAGAATATGCTTGTAATCTTTGTTCGTAGATATTATTTACTAACTTAAAAAATGAAATAAAATTAGATTTTCCAACTCCATTAGAGCCAATAAGAATGTTAATTGGACTCAACTTTAAATCCAAATTTTTGATAGATTTATACCCTTCTATTTTTATATTTGTAAGCATACTTAGAACACCTTAATTGAAATCAAAATTACATAATTTAAATATAGTTATTGAATAAATAACAATCCTTACTGAACTACTTCCACCCATTTACCACCTTTTTTGGCATTGATTTCATTGTCATACATGGCTTCACAATAAACTGTCGGTAAATAAAACTTGCCCAAATACGAAGCATTTAACAACACCCTAAATCGTTTCGTTTTGTTTTTATCAATATCAAAATACAGGTAAACCCTGTCATCACGAATATCCTGATAAGTTGGAACATCAGCAATTTTATTGGTTTCCACTAAGTCCATACGGGTATTTCTAATTTCCCAACCCGATGGGAAAATTTGATGCAATGCCATTTCCTTATAATTGCTTCTTATTCCAGGATGTTGAAAAGTAACCTCTGCAATAAAATCCATGCCTTGTTTCAACTGATCAACACTTATTTCATTTTCATTCATGTCGAGGTATTTCACATTCATTTTCAGGTCATTTTCTGCAGAACTATTATCACCTTCCAATGGAATCCCTTTTAATGTGAGACTAATAAACAATATTTGATTCGTGTTATTTTTAATCTTAATTGTTTCTTCTTTCCCAGCCTTCACAGCAAGTTTATCCAGAGCAATACTTGCCGTAGTTTTCACATTTTTTGCTTTGTCGTTATTGTTCTGAATATCAAAATTCAACTCAGAAGGCGTTCCGGTAACTCCCACAAATTTAGCAATAGCCATTAAACTATAAGCAGTGGTTTGTGTACTAAACCATCTTTCTGAACCTAATTGTTTAGCAAGGTCTTTCAGTACTTTTTGTCCTGTAGTTTTTTCTCCCATTAAGGTTAACGTTTCTAAAATCATAGCTTGGTCACGTTCTGAACTTCCGTAGGTATAACTTAATTCTTTATAAGATTCAACCGTAGTTGAAATATTTTGAATTAAATTTTTAGCTACGTTTGATTTTCCTGCTAGTTCATAAGCAGCTGCCAAACGCCATTTAGCCGAAACAGATAATTGCTTCATCTCTTTCATTCTATTCATAGCTCCCAATGCAGGTTTTTTAGCTAAGGCTAATGTATATAAGCGATAGGCTTGCATCAATTCATCATTCTGACCATAGTAGTAATAATTATTTTTATTCATACCACGAGACTGCCAAGCATTTGCTAATTTGGTTTGATAGTTAGTCCAATTAGATAAAAATCCTGTCGGTAAACTATAGCCTTTTGCTTGAGCCTCTAACATAAAATGCCCCGCATAACTACTTCCCCAATCGTTGGTATTGGTATTTCCTTGCCAATAACTTAAGCCACCATCAGACAATTGGAATTTCTTTATTTTATTAATTCCTTCTCGGATATTAAATTCAATTTCGGCTTTTTGTTTTTGGTCTAAATCCAACAAACTGCTTAAATACAATTGAGGGAAAACTCCTGATGTTGTTTGCTCTAAACATCCATGAGGATACCTGATTAAATACTGCAAACGCTTTTCTAAATTAATTGGCGGAATTTTTGAAACTTCAATAGTTCCTTTGTTTGTTCCTTTCATTCCTACTGGCATATAGTTAGCTTCCCAAGTTTTGCCAGGTTCTACCATGGCATTAATTACTGATGTAATTTCAGGATTTGCAGGTTTAACATTAATTTCAAAATCGTAAGTAGCGATTTCACTACCACTTGTTGCCGTAATTTTTACTTTTCCAACACCCAACGCTTCAGCAACTTTTAAATCAAAGTTTACCACTTCATCACCTTCGCGTGAGAAAGTAAGTTCTTGTGTTTTACTTCCTGTAATTTTAAGTAAACTGTTTGTTTCTATTTTTACGGAAACATTTTTTACTTTTTTGTCCATGGCAAAAACAGTTACAGGCAATTTCACTTCTTCATTAGGACTTAATGTGCGAGGCAAGGTAGCCAATACCATTAATGGTTTTTTAACTGGAGTGGTTTTTTCTCCAGCACCATAAGCTCCTTGATTACCTGTTACTACCATTGTTCTTACCGAACCAACATAATTAGGCATTTTAAACGTATGTGTTTTTGAACTTCCTTTTTCAATAGTAAAAGGTCCTGCATAAATTACCACAGGTTTAAACCTATTAGCTTTCGGACCACCTTTGGCATTAATGTAATCATCACCACCTAAAGCTAGTAACCCTGCCATTTCTCCCGAAAAAGCATTCATCACATACTTGTACATATCCCAAGTTTTAACGCCCAATGCTTCTCGGGCATAAAATGTTTCCCATGGATTAGGCGTTTTAAATCGGGTTAAATCCAACAACCCATCATCCACAATAGCAATGGTATAAGTCATTTTTTTACCTTCTTTTTCGCTTACAGTAATTTTAAAATCACTTTCGGGAGCTAGTTCTTCGGGCATTTTAATTACTGGATTTAAGTGAGTGGCTTTATCTTCCACAGCAATAGACTGAATGCCATACAAACGAATAGGCAAATCATTTTCCACCTGATTATGCGGTTGTATTAGCGTTACATTTACATAAACATTTGGAGCCATCTCGGCAGTAGTTTTAAAGGAGAAAGTATTGTTTTGAGCAGAAACATCCACCCATTTTTTCTCAATAACGGTTGAGCCTGACTCTACACTTAACAATGCTCTTCCTGTTTTTGCATTAGGCAATTCAATTTTTACTTCATCACCTACTTGATATACTTTTTTATCGCAACTAAAAGAAAGCATTTCAGCACCACCTGGATTATCTCCTGAGTTGCTGTTCCACCAACCGGAATAAGACATATAAAAAGTTTGTCCAGTACTGTGTCCAGTTACTGGGTCAGTAACAATTATCAATTTTCTTCCCCAATAATTTTGGTCAAACTTCATATCAAAAATGGCTTTTCCATTGGTGGTATTAATATATGCTTCTTTAATTAAATTTTTAGAACGGTTGGCTACATATCGAGCTAAGTCGTAGTTATCAGAACTTTCCCACCACCAACTCCAATACACATCATAAATTTCAATTTTTACTTTCTGACGGCTGACAGGCTTGCCATCTTCATCAACCGTAACTATAGGAATTAGGTTAGATTGATCTGAAAACAAGGCTCCATTCCAACCTTTACCTTCGGGAACTTTAACTCCTACATAACCTCTATATGGAGAATAATCTATCGCTTGTCTATCTACGCTAAACTCACCACCATTTTCAAAAGCTCTAATTTTAAAATTGGCTTTTAACATACCAGGAGCTACCTCTTTTTTTACATTAATTTTAGGATAAATAGTTGTTTTTCCTTCACTGTTTAGTTTGCCATCAAAAATCATATTTTCTTCCGATTCAAAGCTTTTTGCAGGATTATCAAAGGTATAATCGGGATAATCTTTAAAAGTAGTTTTTGATTGCGTTAAAATCAGTTCCACATCCGTTTTAATGTTGCCAGCAATAGCTCCATGCAACCATTTTACTTCCATATCACCAGTCATAGGTTGATTATCTTTTAGCACTTTAGTTTTAAAATCGAGATTTATTTTTAATCGATTGGGTTTAATGGTTTCAATTTTCAAAGTTTTTGTAAAAGAAGAACCACCTACTTTAATTTTTGCTAACCAATTTCCTGTGGGAGCATCATCATCGGTTTTGGTTCTAAAATCATAAAAACCATTTTCGCCAGTTGTTTTTATTTTGCGTGAATATAGTTGGTTTTCAGGAGTATAAAGCTCCATTACCACAGGATGATTTATGGGCAACACGCCTAATTTATCCTCTAAAATAAAGGCTACAAAAAGAGAATCGCCTGGACGCCAAACACCTCTTTCGCCATAAATATATCCTTTCACTCCTTTTTTAATGGCTGCTCCGCCTACATCAAACATACTTACTGACAAGGCAGAACCATCATCTAAACGTAAATAACCCACCTGTTTACCTTGTTTAGCAACTAATAAGAAAGGTTTTTTATTTAAATCAATATCTACCAACCCATCACTGTTGGTGGTAGCTTTTTTCATTAATTGGTGTTGATAGTTGTATATTTCTATACTAACATTGGCAAGTGGTTGTGTGGTTTTAATATCTGTAACTGCAACTGTAAGGGTTTTACCGTTGCCACCTTTGGCAATAATTCCTAAGTCTGAGGCAAATACATTTTTGGCTACTTTTCGGTTATTTCTGGAGTAATAAGATTTGCTGCAAGGGTTATCTCTTTCGTCCCAACTGTAATCATCATCATAATAGTAATAATCATCGTCATAATAATAGTAATCGCTTGGTTGATCATAGCTTAATGCATCACGTTCATCTTCTAAATCAATTTCTTCAAGCTCATCAGCTGTATTTTCGCAAGGGTAAAGCGAATGTTTTTTACGAAAAGATAGTTCTACTCTGTAGATAGCTCCCGGTTCAGCATTGATTAAGGAGGATAAATCAATAGAAAAGGTATTCCAATTTCCGTAATCTATGGCTTTGGTGGCATTTAATTTCATTTCCGATTGATGAACAATTCTACCCACTCGCTTCATTTCTCTATTGTCGTTAAGTTGATTTACTTGTAGAAATTGAGCTACATTTTTCTCAAAAACTTTAATAATTTTTACGTCTATCGCACTTAAATTTACTGCTTTAAATGGAAAAATTAATCCGTTGGTGCTTGGTAAAATAACCCCATCTCCAATCAGTTCAACACTAGGTTTTAGGCTGGTAAAAGATATGCTTTTTTCAAACCCTTCAATTAATGGGTAGTTAATGGAGTTTTTTACAGTTTTATCAATAATAATTTTTGATGTACCTATTAATCGTTGTTGGGGATATGCGTTTAAGGTGTTTTCATCAACAGTTAAACGCAAGGCTTCTCCCGATTGCAAATACACCAATCCGTTAAGGTCTTGGGTGGTGCTGATTGGGTCGGAAAAATAAATAACAATGGTTTGTTCTGGTTGTTGTATCACTTTTAAATCCATCACTTTAAATTCGCCTAAAGGTGGTATTTCTATATTTTGTTCTCCTTTTTCTTCTGATTCTATTGCTTTGCCATCCCATTTTAATATTATTTCACCTCTTTTTTCTGTTCTATTTATACTGTCAATTGAAAAAGTGTTCAGCCTTTCGCCAATACGATGATTCCAAGAGATAGTTAATTTTTTGCCATTTTGAGTGGCAGAAATGGTTTTTTCTAAGTTCTCAGCATTAGCAAAATCAGCAGTTTTTAATTCATAGGTAATTTGTTGCCATTTTAGTGAATTATTATCGTATGCCTTAACACCTGCAAATTGTAAGTCAATGCCTTGTTTATAGGTCTCAAAATCAAAATAAAAGATTTTCAAGTCTTTTTCAACTTTCACAATTTCAGAAAGATAAAACTCAGCTTTAAAATGCGTATTAGAAGGCAACCTATTTTTTGGACGAAATTCAATAGTTGTTTCATCTAACCAATAAGCATCTCCTTTAATATCAGGGCTAAAATCAAATAAATTATCATCAATAGCTTTGTCGTATTGTGCTTTAGAAGAAGGTTCTGCTAAGGTAATTTTTATGGTAGATTGATTGGAAATGATACCTGAGGTAAACCCAGAAATATAAGCGATAAAAGCAGGATTAATAGGTTCGTTTCTCTTATCATCGTTACATCCAACTGCTAAAAGAATTAAAGGAACAAGAATTAATGCTATTTTTCTCATGGTATGGATTTATGAATTAAAAAAATAAAAGTAATTTTTTTATTTTATTTCGATAGTGATTCCACCATTTATATTTAATTTTATCGTACTTTTTATTAACTTAAAAACCGATGAGAAAAATTATTTACATTAGTTTAGTATCGCTTCTTAGTGCATGCTATTACAATGCTGATGATTTGTCTGAGGCAACACAGCCTAATGCTTTAACATACAACAAAGATGTAAAAGCAATTATTGAAAGAAGGTGTAATAATTGTCACGCTATAAATGGGACGCAAAAAATAGAATTACCTTTTTATAGCTCGTTTAATAAAGTTAAAAATGAAATTTCAGGGATTCAATCTAGGGCATTAAATTTAATGGATATGCCAGAATCTATTTCTTTTAATGGACCACTAACACAAGGAGAGAAAGACACGCTGCAACTATGGATTAACCAAGGAGCCCTAGAGTAATTAATGTAAATTAAAAATATGAAACAATTTATTAGCTTATTATTTACTGTTTGCTTTTTAAGTAGTTATGCCCAAGACTTATATAAAGCTACTAATGGAGAAATTTCTTTTTTTTCGGAAGCACCTGTAGAAAATATAAGTGCGGTTAACAAAAATGCGAAAGCGTTGATAAACGCTAAAAACAATGAAGTTGCATTTGTTGTAACCAACGTAGGATTCAAATTTGAAAAACTATTAATGGAAGAACATTTTAATGAAAATTACATGGAAAGCCATAAGTATAAAGTTTCTGTGTTTAAGGGAAAGATAATAAATGAAATAGATTTTACCAAAGATGGTACTTATGAAGTTACCGCTAAAGGAACATTAGATATACACGGAGTAACCGTTGAAAGAGAAATAAAAGGAACATTAACCATTATTAACGGAAACATTACCTTAACATCTGAATTTGATGTAGCATTAAAAGACCATAAAATTAAAATCCCAAAAGTGGTAATAAAAAATATAGCAGAAGTTATAAAAGTATCTATAAATATTCAATTTTCTAACAAATAAAAAATCATGATAAAAACTATCTTTTTTTCATCACTCGTTCTAATTTCAGCTCAATCTTTTGCCCAAGATGACTTGTTAAATATATTGGAGAGCGAG
>PHDR01000417.1 GCA_002841035.1 Bacteroidetes bacterium HGW-Bacteroidetes-12
AAACACTATTGACATTAAAAAAATATCTTGACAATACTGGTGGTAAATATAATAATATTGTTAGTTCTCTGCCAGTGGCAGTAGAATCTATAAAGGCTTCCGCTGAGCCAGCCTGGCAAATCAGCGGTTTTTTTTTGTCCATTTGGGATTCTGACGAATCATATACAATGACCTTCCGTTGTCTGCAACAAAAGCGCTTACGAATCTGGCCTTATCTTTTTTAAAAATACTTATAACGACCACAGAATAGCAATGGCATTTGCTCCGTTAGCTTTACTTTTTCCAATTACAATTAATGATGAAGAAGTGGTAGGAAAATCCTACCCTAATTTTTGGGAAGATTTAAAAATAGGAAGTTTTAAAATAGATTAAGTTTTTTAGGAGAACAAAAAATACATCATTTTAACCTACTTTTGAAGCAATAAAATTATATTAATTATGATACTTGACCATATTAATAATTACAAAAAATACCAACCTTTACATCCTAACTTTAAATTAGGATTCGACTTTATTAAAAACTTCAACCCTTCTAATTACAAAGAAGGAAAAAACGAAATTTTAGGTGATGAAGTATTTGCGTTGGTTGCAAATCTCCAAGAATTTGAAGCAAATACTAAACTGGAAATACACAATAAATACATCGATATTCAATTCATCGTTTCTGGTGCTGATAAAATGGGTTGGAAAAACAGGTTGGATTGTAATTTTCCAGAAAATGAGTTTGATGCCGAAAAAGATTATCAATTTTATTTAGACAAACCCACCACCACATTTTTGGTTAAAGAAAACCATTTTACCATATTTTTTCCCAACGATGCTCACGCTCCACTTATGAATACAGAAAATATGCTTAAAATTGTGATTAAAATTAAAGTTTAAGAGATGTTACAAAGCAAATATTACACGGAAAAAGACCTAAAAGATTTTGGATTTAAATCGATAGGAAAAAATGTTAAAATTTCTTCCGATGCTCGAATTTATGGGCAACAAAATATTTCCATAGGAAACAATGTTCGTATTGATGATTTTGTTACCCTTTCAGCCTCAAGAGGCTACATTAATATTGGTAGTTACGTGCTAATTGCTAGAGGCTGTCATTTAAGTGGACCTATGGGAATTGTATTAAACGATTTTTGTGGATTAGCTGCAAACAATGTAATTTATAGTGCTTCCGATGACTTTAGTGGCGACCATTTAACAGGTCAAACCATTCCTGAAAAATACCTCAAATTAAGCGGAGGAGAAGTACATTTAGGCAAACATGTAAACACAGGAAGTAATGTTACTTTTTTAGGTGGTTGTAAAATTGGAGAAGGCTCTTGTATTGGAGCAAATAGCCTAGTATTAAAAGACTTAGACGAGTGGGGAATGTATGTAGGCTCTCCTGTTAAACGATTAAAAGATAGAAAAAAAGGGTTGTTGAAATTAGAGCAAGAATTTTTGGATAGTTTAAAGAAATAACATGCAAAAAACAATCATAATAGCAGAAGCAGGGGTTAATCATAATGGCGATGTTGCAAAAGCAAAAGAATTAATTAGTGTAGCAGCATTAGCTGGGGCTGATTATGTTAAATTTCAAACCTTTGTTACAGAACTTAATGTGTCAAAAGATGCTCCACGAGCAGCTTATCAAAACAAAAATACGGGCAATACCGAATCACAATTTGATATGATAAAAAAATTGGAATTAAGTTTTGATGATTTTAAAGCCTTGAACCAATTTGCAAAAAAATGTAACATTAAGTTTTTATCAACTGGTTTTGACTTTCCGAGCATCGATTTTTT
>PHDR01000418.1 GCA_002841035.1 Bacteroidetes bacterium HGW-Bacteroidetes-12
ACCATAAATTACGTAAGGTTTTTCGTTGGTAAATGTTGTGTTGTCTTCGAGGAAAAATCCGTTTACTTTTAAATCTTCGCCTTCAGTTGTTTTTCCGATAGTAATTGTTTCAATAAAACCATTAGAATCTTTTGAAGGAAACAAAAAATGGGCATCTTTAACCAAAGTCACCAATTTCACTTCCTGTAAATTTTCGCCACTGTCAAAAACAATTTCATCTGTATAAACAGGATCTGTAACTTGGCTGTAATCGATGGTGGTTTCAATAAAAATAAACAAACTGTCTTTGGCCAAAATTTCCACATTTTCAAAAGTTTTGCCTGGCATTCCGTCCACATTCAATCTGTAAAAAGAATTTTCGCCTTTACCAAGTCCAACGAAAGGAACAGAAATGTTTTTATTGCTTTTGTTGTAAACCTTTAAATTATAGGTGCTCGAGCCAATATTGGTAAAAACGGTGTCTAAATATACCGTGTCTTTTGAAAAAGTAAGTTTGCCCGAACTCAACTCCGCCGAAAAATCTTTTCTGCACGAAGAAAAGAGCAGTAACATTAAAGCACTTAAAAAAGCTACATAATACCGCATTTGGGTTGTTTTTGTAAATGTAAAAATAATTTGCGTCACATTATTTTTTAATCAACACGATTTCATACAATTTTTCCCAATGTTTTCCGGTAACAAAAAGACGGTTATTTTCTTTGTCGAAAGCTATTCCATTCAGCACTTCGTCTGCATCGTCTAATTTTTGTTCTTTTTCAATAATGGTTTTTAAAGAAGTTAAATTGGCAACACCTTCAACTTTTCCACTGTTTGGGTTCACTATTAAAATGGTGTTTTGTTGCCATATATTTGCGTAAATTAATCCGTTTACATATTCCAGTTCATTCAGTTTTTCCACTTTTCGTTCGTTGGTATAAACTTCAATATAACTTTCTTCAACAAGCGTTTCAGGATTCAAAAACCAAATAAATTCCGTGCCGTCGGTTTTAATTAGTTTTTCTCCATTATGGGTCAATCCCCAACCTTCCCGACTTTTAGTGTATTTAAAAGATTTTTCTTGTTCAAACGTATTTAAATCATACACAAAACCAATGCCTGCTTGCCAAGTTAGCTGGTATAATTTACCGTTAAAAATGGTGATTCCTTCCCCAAAATACTGTTCGCTCAAATCTTTTTGCTGTAAAACTTTTCCTGTTTTTAACTCCACTTTTCTGATTGAAGAACTTCCTTTTTTTCCAGTTCCTTCGTATAAAAAGCCATTGAAAAATTCCAAACCCTGAGTGTAAGCTTCTCTGTCGTGCGGATAGGTATTTATAATTTTATAAGTATAAATTTCAGGCGCTGAATCAGCCAAAAAATAAACCGTTTCCGTAATTTTCGATGTTTTATTTTCGTAAAAAACAATAGCGGTTACCTGATGTTTTCCTAACTTAAAATCGTTAATTTTTAATTTGGCGGAAGTTAGATTCCCATTCACTTTTTTGTCATCTACTGAAAACTGGACAGAATCAATCGGTTTGTTGTTTTTTTCTGAAACAGAAATGGTTAACTCCGTATTTGTCTGAATTTTTTTCGGGGTATTTATAATAAATTTATGTTCACTTTTACATGAAAACAAGGTGATGATTATACAAAAGGTAAAAAATGGTTTGTAGGACATAACTAAAAATGGAGGTTTATTAATTTTTTATGTAAATAAAATAAATTATTTGTTTGAAGTTTCAAAAATATAGTTAAATTTGCAGTCTTAAAAATAAAATTACATTTAAAACGAGTTTAC
>PHDR01000419.1 GCA_002841035.1 Bacteroidetes bacterium HGW-Bacteroidetes-12
CGACTAAACTCTTTCTGCAAAAAGTTAGCCATTACTCGAAGAGCAGATTCTGAAATCTTATCCTCTTCGGTTTCTACAACAACTGCAAATAGCCTAATTAAAGATTTTAGTAATGATTCATTCATTTATTGACTCGCTGACAAGGTTGTGCTAATAATTTCTTAATAAATACTTGAAATGGGGGGAAACTGCTTGATTGATTAATTATTCAACTAAAAGAGATTGAAAGGATCAACAAGAGTTTCAATCGTTTTTTCTTCGTCATTATATGGAATAATGGGAGTAATGCTAAGCACAGGGATTTCTGATTCGTTTATTATATGATGAGCAAATGCGCCTATATAGTTGTCTTTTACTCTACCTTCCTGATGAGTCATCACCATTATTAAGTCAGCGTTTATTTCTTTTGAATAATCTAAAACATATTCATAATCTTCCTTATTGCCTCGCTTATAAAATTTATGGGTACAAATTGCACCATTATTCTTAAGCACTTTCTCAATTTTTTTTATTCTATTGTAAAGGTTGGTGGCCTGATAAATTATTCCAACTGAATGAACAGATACAATATGGATATGAGATCCAAAGAACCTATTAAAAGATATAGCACTAGCTACTTTTTCTTGGGTACTTTTCGATAGATCTAAGGGCAAAACAATGTTTTTGTAACCAATGCTGTGTTTACCCTTTATTGATATTACAGGACATTCAGACTCACCAATTACCCTCGTAGTATTGGATCCTAAGAACTTTTTAAATCCCTGTTTTGAGCCGTTTTTCCCCATGATGATAAAACGGGCTCTAGTCTCCCTTGCCTTTTCTAAGATCTTTTCATGAACCTTCCCAACCTCAATGCTATAAGTAAACTCTAATCCAGAGTCAGCGCACTCATTTTCAATTAGCTGCTTTAAACGGTTTTCTACCTCTTCTTTTGCAATATCTATGTTTTGAGAGAATTTAGCTGAGAAATAATCAGTTGATTCAATTACATAAAGCAAAACAATTTCTGCTTTTATAAAACGAGCTAAATCAAAACATTGACGAAGAGCCGATAATGATTGCTCTTGAAAATCAATACAAACAATTATTTTGTTCTTCTTTAGAATAGACATAAGATAGGGTTATTTGTTCATCGTAAAATTACAAAAGAAATTAATATTAATCGTAATCGGAGGGTAAGGCTTCGTGTTTTTATGTAACTTGTATTTTGAAATCGCACTTTAGTTAACATTCAAATCACTTATGGAAAATTATTGTTTTTTTTAGATAATCTATATCATAATATTAACGCTTTATTCTTTAGGTTTTTAATTGATCGATTATATTGTTTTTAAAGTTACATTTGCTCACTTTACAAAATAAATGAGAATAATCACATTGCTATCAAGTAAAATGATTTATTTTTGTTTCCGCTAAATATAGATATATGTTAATGCGTTTTTTTATGTTGAAATCATAATTTTATATAGTATAACTTAATCATATCTGGAGGAAAAGTCATGCAGAACAAGCTTCAAGAACTCACCGAAAAAATCTATAAAGAGGGCTTATCTAAAGGCAATGAGGAAGCAGCTCAATTGGTAAATAAGGCTAAAGACGACGCTGCTAAGATTATTGCAGATGCCAAAAAGCAGTCCGAGCAAATTATTGCTCAGGCTAAAAAAGAGGCTGAAGATCTTAAGAAAAATATTGAAACTGAGGTAAATATTTCTGCCCGACAAGTAGTTAGCGGATTTAAGCAAGATCTATCTAATCTTATTGAAACAGAAATGATTC
>PHDR01000043.1 GCA_002841035.1 Bacteroidetes bacterium HGW-Bacteroidetes-12
TACACAAATTTTCGCAGATTTGTTTCACAGATTTATCAACAACTTACTTATTTTTTATTAGGTGTGATGCTACTTCCCCGAGAAATCCCCGAGAAGTCGTGGCGGGCAGGGGAGGCTGTGGCGTTTAAATTCACACAAAAACAACCGCCTTTGGCGGTTAACAAGCTGCGGAAATTTGTGTAATCTGTGGCAAAGAAAAGAAAATATGGGGTTGAATAGTTACAAATAATTTAATTTTTATCTTTGTTGAAAATCTTAAACTCCATTTTAATATGAAAGTAGCAGTAGTTGGTGCCACCGGAATGGTAGGCAACGTAATGTTAAAAGTATTAGCAGAAAGAAATTTTCCTATTACGGAACTTATTCCCGTTGCTTCGGAAAAGTCTGTTGGAAAAAGCATTCAATACAAGGATAAAGCTTATACTATTATTGGTTTGGAAGACGCTGTTGCTGCAAAACCTGCCATTGCTATTTTTTCGGCTGGTGGAGAAGCTTCGTTAATATGGGCACCAAAATTTGCAGCTGTTGGAACAACTGTTATTGATAACTCTTCGGCATGGAGAATGCATTCGGAAATTAAATTGGTTGTTCCCGAAATTAATGCTGCTATTTTAACTAAAAACGATAAAATTATTGCTAATCCAAATTGTTCAACCATTCAACTGGTAATGGTGTTGCAACCTTTACACAAAAAATTTGGCATTAAAAGAGTGGTTATTTCTACCTATCAATCATTAACAGGAACTGGCGTAAAAGCGGTTCAACAATTTGAAAACGAAAAAGCAGGAATTGTTGGCGAAATGGCTTATCCTTATCCCATTAATAAAAATTGCTTGCCCCATTGCGATGTTTTTACTGAAAACGGCTATACCAAAGAAGAAATGAAATTGGTGAACGAACCTAAAAAAATTATGAATGACGAAAGTTTAAGAATTACTGCCACTGCCGTTCGAGTGCCTGTGGTTGGTGGGCATTCGGAAAGTGTAAACATTGAGTTTAATACTGATTTTGATGTAAAAGACGTTAGAAAAATTTTACACGAAACACAAGGCGTAACCTTGCAAGATAATCCTGACACAAACACCTATCCTATGCCTATTTATGCAGCCGATAAAGATGCTGTTTTTGTAGGAAGAATACGCAAAGATGAGTCGCAACCCAACACGCTCAATTTATGGATAGTAGCCGATAATTTAAGAAAAGGAGCCGCCACCAATGCTATTCAAATTGCCGAATATTTGGTAGAAAATAAATTAATTGAATTAAAAAACTAAATGAAAAACTACACCACATTAAAAGAGCTAATTTCTATCGACTCCCCAACAGGATACACAGATAACGCATCAAAATATATAGTTGATTTACTAAAAAATTATGGTTATTCACCTGAATATACCAACAAAGGTGCTGTTAAGTGTGCATTAGGTAAAAACCCAACAGTGGCTATTGCCGCTCATGTTGATACCTTAGGAGCTATTGTTTCAGGAATAAAACCAAATGGCACATTAGCTTTTTCTTTATTAGGAGGGCTTTCATTAACAGGAGCTGAAGGCGAATACGTAAAAATTATTACCCACGAAGGAAAAATTTATACAGGAACAATATTGTTGAACAACCCATCAGTACACGCTAACAACGAAAAAGAAAAAACCGAACGTTCCATTAAAAACATGCATATTAGAGTTGATGAAGAAGTTTATAACAAAGAAGATGTAGAAAAATTAGGCATTGAAGTAGGCGATATTATTTGTGTGGATGTAAAATATCAAGAATTAGAAAATGGCTTTATAAAATCACGATTTTTGGACAATAAAGCTGGGTGTTTTGTATTGTTTGAAATTGCTCGAAGACTAAAAGAGCAAGGCAAAGAAGTTCCTGTAGAATTATTTTTCTCTAATTACGAAGAAGTTGGGCATGGAGGAACAGTAGGATATTCAGCAAACATAAAAGAGTTATTAGTGTTAGACATGGGTGTTTTAGGAGACGACTGCCAAGGAAACGAAGTAAGCTGCTCTATTTGTGCTAAAGACTCCTCTGGGCCTTACGATTATACTTTTAGAAAAAAATTAGTGGATTTAGCTAAGAAAAATAATATTCCTTATAAAATAGATGTTTATCCTCACTATGGTTCAGATGGCTCTGCTGCTTTACGTGCTGGAAATGATTTTAGAGTAGGTTTAATTGGTATGGGAGTAGCTGCATCGCACGGAACAGAAAGAACGCACAAAAAAGGAATTGAAGCAACAATAGATTTGTGCTTGGCTTACATCGATGGTTTAAAATAATACGTACATTTGGACTTCTTTTTTATTTAAACAACACACAGTATTTCAACACTATAAAATGTCTGATAGTATCGTAATCATACCCACTTATAATGAGAAAGAAAATCTCGAAAAGATGATACGAAAAGTTTTTTCGTTGAAAAAAGCATTTCATCTTTTAATTGTAGATGATAATTCTCCAGATGGTTCAGCCAAAATAGTAAAAGACTTGCAAAAAGAATTTTCGGGACAACTTTATTTAGAAGAAAGAAAAGGCAAATTAGGCTTAGGTACAGCCTATATTCATGGATTTAAATGGGCATTAAAAAATAACTACCAATATGTTTTTGAAATGGATTGCGATTTTTCGCACAACCCCAATGATTTAATAAAACTCTATAACGCTTGTTCTAAAGAAGGAGCTGATTTAGCTATTGGCTCTCGATACATTACAGGTGTAAATGTAGTAAATTGGCCCATGGGACGAGTGCTAATGTCTTACTATGCCTCAGCTTATGTTCGCTTTATTACTGGCATGAAAATAAGAGATACCACTTCTGGGTTTAAATGCTACACTAAAAAAGTGCTTGAAGCCATTAATTTAAATAAAATAAAATTTAAAGGATACGCTTTTCAAATAGAAATGAAATTTACTGCCTATAAATTAGGATTTAAGATAGTTGAAATTCCGATTATTTTCACAGATAGATTAGAAGGAACTTCTAAAATGAGCAAAGGAATCTTTAAAGAAGCCATTTTAGGCGTTATTCAAATGAGAATTAAAAGTTGGTTTCGATAATTCAGTTACAATAACAACAATAAAAATAACTTCTTAAAAAACAAAAAACCCCAATTTTCATTGAGGATTTGTTGTCCGACTAGGGCTCGAACCTAGACTCTTCTGGACCAAAACCAGACGTGTTGCCAGTTACACCATCGGACAATTGGACGGCAAAAGTAATACTTTTTTTTTTCTACACAATAGTTTTGAAAAAAATCATACATTAACAACAAAAATCTTTTTTAAGGATTAAATTTATCTCTAATTTTTCCACCACAAAACTTATTCTAATACTTATTATTCGGAGAAGCCACAGAGCAATCAACTCATAAGTGTTTTTTAAGTACTCATAAATACTCATAAGTATTTTTTTTAACAATCATTAACTTGCTTTATTCTTAATTAGCTAAGAATTTCATATTTTCGTAGGCTTAAATACTTTTAAATTATGAACTATCAAAAATTAAATAACAGTATTGGTTGGATAATATGGGTAATAGCCTCATTTGTGTATATCTCAACTATAGAACCAACAACCAGTTTTTGGGATTGTGGGGAGTTTATTGCTGCTGCCTATCGTTTAGAAGTTGGTCATCCACCGGGAGCTCCATTATTTATGTTAATAGGCAGGTTTTTTACCATGTTTACCTCAGCTGAAAATGCGGCTGTTGCTATTAATGTAATGTCAGCACTAAGTAGCTCATTCACAATTTTGTTTTTGTTTTGGTCTATTACAGCCATCATTAAAAAATTAGCATTAAAAACGGGTGAATTAGATAAATCTGCTATGATAGCTATTTTTGGTAGTGCTGCAGTAGGAGCATTAGCTTACACTTTTTCTGATTCCTTTTGGTTTTCAGCAGTTGAAGGAGAGGTTTATGCCATGTCATCTTTGTTTACTGCTGCTGTTTTTTGGGCTATCTTAAAATGGGATGCCGTTTCACATGAAAAACATAGCACACGTTGGTTGGTGTTGATAGCCTATTTAATGGGACTATCTATTGGTGTCCATTTATTGAACTTATTGGCTATTCCAGCTATGGTGTTTTTGTATTATTTTAAAAACAGAGAGTTAAATTTTAAACGCTTCTTCATTGCAGGTGGATTATCTGTACTAATTTTAGGTATAGTTCAATTCGGAATTATACCAGGAACTTACAAATTAGCTTCTATTTTTGAATTATTGTTGGTAAACAGTTTCGGACTACCCTTCCACTCAGGGTTAATATTTTATTTTGTTTTATTGGCAGGCTTAATATTCTTAGGACTTCGCTACACCCAACAAAAAGGAAAAGTATTGTGGAATACCGTTTTGCTTTGTTTCTCGGTTATTATTATAGGTTATTCAACCTATTCTGTAATTTTAATTCGTTCGGCTGCCAATCCGCCTATGGACGAAAATAATCCTGAAAATGTATTTAGTTTATTGTCTTACCTAAACCGTGAACAATATGGTTCTGCTCCTTTTTTAACAGGGCAATATTACAACACACCTCTAGATGCAAGAGAACCATTGATTGAAGGCAAAATTGTTTATTATCAAAATAAAGAAACAGGAAAATATGAAGCTGTAAACAAAGGCGAAAAAACATTGCCTAATTATGATAAGGCTGCTTCAGGATTTTTGCCTCGTATGTGGAGTAATCAAGGATCTCATGAAAGAGATTATAAAATGTGGGTAGATATTAAAGGGAAAAATGTGCGTACATCCGATGGTAAAACCATTAAAGTTCCTACATTCGGAGAAAACCTAAGTTTTTTGTTTAGCTACCAATGGGGGCATTTATACTGGCGTTATTTTATGTGGAATTTTGTTGGACGACAATCAGATGCTCAAAACTCAACACCAACAGAAATTATTGAAGGCAACTGGATAAGCGGAATTAAAGCCATTGATCAAGTTCGTTTAGGAAATCAAGAAAAATTACCTAAAAGTATGACCACAAATAAAGGGCATAATACCTACTTCTTTTTACCTTTATTATTAGGGATTATTGGTTTGATATACCAATTTATGAAAGACCCAAAAGATTGGCTAGTGCTGGCGTTGCTATTTTTCTTTACAGGACTAGCCATTAATTTTTATACCAATCCTCCATCTCCACAACCTCGAGAAAGAGATTATGCTTATGTAGGTTCTTTCTATGTCTTTGCTATTTGGATAGGAATTGGCGTTTATGCACTTTATGAAATTCTTAATAAAAAAATGGCTCGAATAACAAGTGCGGGATTAGTTTCGGCAATATGTTTATTAGTTCCAGTGCTAATGGCTACCCAAAACTGGGATGATCACGACCGTTCTAAACGCTACACAGCTAGAGATTTTGCTAAAAATTACCTAAACTCTTGTGCTCCAAATGCAATTTTATTTACCAATGGAGATAATGATACGTTTCCACTTTGGTATGTGCAAGATGTGGAGGGATATCGAACAGATGTTCGAGTAGTGAATTTAAGTTTATTAAATACCGATTGGTATATTGAACAAATGCGAAGAAAAGCTTGGGATTCTGAAGCAATTCCTCAGAGGCTACCTGAATATAAAACGCGTCAAAGTACCAATGATTATGTTTATGTTTATGATAGAGATTTACCAGGATTTACTGATGTAGATGATTTAATTAAATTTATCGCTGACGATAGTCCTAAATCTAAAATAACAGGTAACAACAATAAACAAATGGACTATTTGCCTACCAAAAATTTTAAAATTTCGGTTGACAAAGAATTGGTTGTTACTAATGGAACTGTTCCTAAAGAAAAAGCGGATAGAATAGTTGATAATGTGGAATGGAGTATTACTGCTAATGGTTTATACAAAAAAGACATTATTATTTTAGATATTTTAGCAGCAAACGATTGGAAAAGACCTATTTATTTTGCTATTACTACGGGTAATGATGCTTATTTAGGCTTAACCGATTATTTTCAGTTAGAAGGATTAGCGTATCGATTAGTTCCTTATAAAACCCAAAGTTATGATGGGCAACAAGGCGAAATAGCTACGGATATTATGTATGAAAACTTGATGAATAAATTCAAGTGGGGAGGAATGGATGAAAATGAAGTTTATATGGATGAAAACAACCGTAGAATGTGCATGAACTTCAGAAACAATTTTTCTCGTTTAGCTGGGGAATACATTCGTTTAGGCAAAAAAGAAAAAGCAGTTGAAGTGTTAGATAGGTGTATGGAAGCTATTCCTGAAAAAAATGTGCCTTACAATCAATTTGTTATCTCTATCGCAGAGCTTTATTATCAAGCAGGTGAATTTGAAAAAGCCAATAACATTGTTCGAATTTTGGTGGATACCTACGAAAGTGATTTAACTTATTTTTTATCACTAAAAGGAAAACACAGAAAATACGTTGAAAGAGAAGAAGGACTTACAAAATACATTCTTCAACAGTTGATTATGTTAACGAACGATAGATACAAAGAATCAGGATTAGGAGAAGAAATGAAAGAACGCTTTGATGCAATTAATGCTCTTTTAAGTACAAGTAGGTAAAAGAGTGTTTAGTAATTAGGTGTTAGTAGTTAGGTGTGTTAGCTCAAATAGGTTCAACGAGGAGAAAATGGAGTTGAATCGTCTTGAAAACAATTGATATGGATTTGTTTTGAGCTAAAATACAATCAAAAAAAAATGAAATGAAAAAAATAATAAGAAGTATTTTAAGAGGAATTGGGCTATATGCTTTTGCAATAGACGTTGAGAATAAAATAATTACACTTTTCAAGAAAGGAGAAAGAAAAAATTTTTACGGGCAGTTTATAAAACAAGGCGATTTATGTTTTGATGTGGGAGCCAACAAAGGCAACAGAACAATTATATTTTTAGAGCTTGGAGCAAAAGTAGTTGCAGTTGAACCTCAAAAAGAGTGTTACGAATACTTGCAAAATAAATTTGGTAGTAAAATTGAACTTGTTACCAAAGGATTGGGCGAGAAAGAAAGTACGCAACAACTTTATGTTTCTGATTCATCACTTATCTCATCATTTTCTAAAAGTCATGTAGATATGATGCAAGAAGACCGTTTTAAAGGTGCTAATTGGGATAAAACTGTTGATATTGAAATGACAACCTTAGACAACCTGATTAAACAATTTGGAGTGCCAGCTTTTTGTAAAATTGATGTAGAAGGTTATGAATATGATGTGTTAAAAGGATTATCTCAACCCCTTAAAGCACTTTCATTAGAATACATCGTTCCTGAAAATACACAAGTATTGGTAGACTGCCTAACTCATCTTAATAAATTAGGTAACATAGAATGTAATTTTTCTTACGGAGAATCTATGCAGTTGAATTTACCAACTTGGAAAAATGGCAAAGAGATGGTAGATTATATACAAACAGATGATTTTACAGCTACCTCTTATGGCGATGTTTACATAAAATTTGTGTAAATTTAAAAAGCGTTTCATTTTATTTTAAAAACAGTACAAATATGGTAATTGACTACTATATTTGTACCAAATTATTTATTATGATAACAAGAGAAATTGAATCTCTAATTAAGGAATATAGTCGGCAATTTCGTTCGTTGCTTGTTGTTGGCCCACGACAAACAGGGAAATCAACATTGGTAAAAAAGGTATTTCCAAACAAACCTTATGTTTCTTTAGAAAACATAGATGAACGAACTTTAGCCGAAAATGACCCTCGTGCTTTTTTAAATCGTTTTCCGAAAGGAGCAATTTTAGATGAAGTACAGCGAACACCACTACTATTTAATTATTTACAAGAAATAATAGACAACAGTAACGAAGATGGTTTATTTATCTTAACAGGAAGTAATAATTTATTACTACAAAGCAGTATTAGTCAGTCTTTAGCGGGAAGGATTGGAATAATAGATTTATTGCCACTAACTGTTCAAGAAATAGAAAAATTTGGTAAAACTAACTTCTCGCTTAATGAGCTAATATTTAAAGGCTCGTACCCAGAAATCTACGACAAAACCAGAAAACCTACTTTATGGTATCCAGCATATATTAGAACTTATGTAGAGCGTGATGTTCGTTTAATAAAAAACATAGAAAACACGCTTTTGTTTACCAGATTTTTAAAAATCTGTGCAGGCAGAGTTGGGCAGCAAATTAATGTTTCGGCACTTAGTAACGAATGTGGAATTGATGTAAAAACGGTAAATTCTTGGCTTTCTGTTTTAGAAAGTTCTTTTGTAATAAAATTACTTCAGCCTTATTTTAAGAGCTTTAATAAACGAATTGTAAAAACTTCTAAACTCTATTTCTATGATACTGGATTAGTATGTTCATTACTTAATATAAAAAACACCAACGAATTATCATTGTCTCATTTTAAAGGTTCTTTGGTAGAAAATTTTATATTAATGGAGTTAGTAAAGCAAATGAAGAATAAAGGAGCTTCTGAAGATATTTATTATTGGAGAGATAATAAAGGCGTTGAAGTTGATATTTTAATTGATTATGGTAACAAATTACTACCGATAGAAATAAAATCGGCACAAACATTTAACAAAGATTTTTTAGTTAACATTAAAAAATTTAATTCATACTCCAATGTTGATATCGGCTGGGTTATTTATGATGGGATATTAGAATTTGAAGCTGAAAATGGAATACTTGTGAAAAATTGGAGAAATGCATCTTTTTGAAAGTCTGAAAAGATAAAAACATTCCAAAGATTTCAAAATGCTACTGTTTATAACTCCTAAGGAACAGGGTGCTTTTCTGGTTAAATTACCCCTAACATTGTAATTGATATTAAACCAATTACCATGACTTTAAAAAAACAATCAATAGTAGCCATTTTATGTGCAGGAGTGCTTTTTTCTTGTGTTCCGGCTCGGAAATACGAAGAGTTAAAATCTAAACAAACTGCTTGTTTTGAAGAAAATAATACGCTTAAATCTCAAAATCAAGAGTTAGAAGAAAAAAACAAAGAGTTATTTGCTTCTACTGAAAAAATGCGTAAGGAAAAAGAGGGAATGGAACACGAAATTAAAGTGTTAGAAAAGTCGTTAGATCAAATGACTAAAAACTACGACAATGTAAATGCAACATATCAATTGTTGTTAGATAAAAACAATGAGTTGTTGGCAGGAAATAAATCAGCTACAGAGCAATTGATGAAGCAATTGCAAAAAACACAAGAGGAATTACAAGCACAAGAAGATGCCTTGAGAGCATTGGAAGGTACGCTGCAAAAGAAAGAAACCACCCTTAATAAACTTACTGAAGAACTTCAAGCCAGAGAGAAAAGAGTGAATGAATTGGAGTCGTTAATTAGCAGACAAGATTCAATGGTAAATGCACTTAAAAACAAAGTAAAAGAAGCATTATTAGGTTTTGAAAATAATGGACTAACCATTGAACAAAAAAATGGGAAAGTATATGTTTCTTTAGATGAAAGTTTGTTGTTTGCCTCAGGGAGTTATTCTGTTGGCGAAAGAGGAATAGATGCACTTAAAAAATTAGCAAAAGTATTGGAGCAAAATCAAGAAATTAACGTGTTGGTTGAAGGACATACAGATAATGTGCCTTTAAAAGGTTCGGGAGATATTAAAGATAATTGGGATTTGAGTGTGAAAAGAGCTACGTCTGTTGTGAAAATCATAACAGAAAACAGTAAAACAAATCCCAAACGACTTACTGCTGCTGGTAGAGGAGAATATTTTCCTTTAGATTTAACAAATACACCTGAAGGCAGAAAGAAAAACAGAAGAATAGAAGTGATTCTTACTCCTAAATTAGATGAACTGTTTGAATTGCTAGAAACAAATTAAACTATTAAACCTTTACTTGTTTTTATTTAAAGTTTAAATAATAGTTGTCGCTATAGTTTTGAATGCCAATTTCTGGATATTGTTCTGCTAATTGTTGGTTTAATTTCCCAAAATGCTTTTTTAATTCTGCTGTTTTTTTTAGCGAAAAAAATGGTTTTTCATCACTTCTTTTTTTCTTTAAAATGTTGCGTTTCAATTTAACATAAATGCGATAAAGTAGTTTTGAATGCGAGGCTAAGTTTTGAAATTTATTTAATTTCCTTAGCTTTCTGGCTTGAACAACATCAACACTTTTGTTTAGTAATTCTGTTTGATTTAACAAACTTATAGTTGTTGGTTGCTCAAAACCAAACAAAACATCTAACTTGGTTGCAAAATCGGTTGGCTGTTGAATTAATTCTTCAAAAAGCAACACTTCAACATGCTTAAAGTGTTTTTTGTAAAGTTGGATAAGTGATAAGTAGTCATATCCTTCTATATTTTCATAATCTTCATACGTGTTATAGTATAACTTTGCAGGACCAGCCTCCACATCAATATTTTTATTTTTTTTAGATTGCCAGATGTAATCATCAATATGCTTAGTTTCTCTCCATTCTAGAGCAATAGCATAAAGCGAAGCCAACAAATCAATTTGATTTCGCAACACCAAAAAAATTTTTGCTTCAGGAAAAGCCTCACTTAATCGTTTGGCTATAATTGTTCTGTTGTTATGATTTAAAAAATAAGACTGTCCTACAAAATTTTCGTTAGAGAGTATGATGTTTTTGTTTTTACAACCGTTAGCAAAATTTAAAATTTTAGTTTTATCATAAAAAGTATCGTCAGCAAATTGCAATTGATTAAAAACATCATTAAAATGAGTTGTTTCTAAGTTAAAAGAGGTATAATCAGGCAAAAGAGGGAAAATTTTTTGCTGAAAAAATGTGGTTGCCGTTCGAGGCATTCCAATATGAATAATGAAGTTGCTCACTTATAAAAATTGTTTCAGCTAAAGTAGTATAAATAGTTATTTTTGCAAGTAATGAAACCCAAATTTACAATTATATTTCCTGTTGCTCAAAACGTACATTTAATTAAAGATGTAGGGCAAATTGCCAATGCACTTGGTGAACATCATGATTTTGATTCTACCTTAGTCTGTTATAAAAACAGTGATGATTATACCTATCTTAAAACAGAGGCAACAAGCTTAAAGTTAGATTTTATTTCTCCAAAAGGGAGATTTCTTTTTTTAGAAAAAGCCGTTTTAAATTACTTAAAAATCCATGCAAAAAAAATAGATGTGCTACAATTGTTTCATCTCACTAAAGAAACCATTTATTATACTTTGTACTTTGCTTTTCTCAATAAAAAAGCAAAAATTTACATAAAAATGGATGTGTATAATGAAACATTAGAACAAGATGTAATTTATTCTAAAAAGCCTATTTTTCAATGGATACATAAAAAAGCAGAAAAACAATTTTTAAAAAAAATTACTGTTATTTCTGCCGAAAACCCAACTTCATTAACGCTGTTAAAACAGAAATTTCCAATACTTCAGCACAAAGCAATTTTAGTTACCAATGGAGTGAATGATTTGTTTTTAAAAACAAATTTTCCAACCATCAACTCGTTTGAAGAAAAAGAAAACATCATTTTATCAGTTGGGAGAATTGGTGCTGTTGATAAAAATTATGAAATGCTTTTAGATGCTTTTATTCAGGCAAAATTAACAGGTTGGAAGTTAATTTTAGTCGGTCCAATAGAAGTTGCTTTTCAGGAAAAAGTAAATCAATTCTTTATAGAAAACCCAATTTTAAAAACTCAAATTGAGCTTGTTGGAAATGTTGAAGACCGAATTTCTTTATATAATTATTACAATCGTTCAAAACTATTTTGCCTTTCATCACCACAAGAATCGTTTGGAATTGCTTTTGTAGAAGCCCTGTATTTTGGAAATTACCTTATTGGAACAACCGGAATGTCGAGCTTTGAATACATTACCAACAACTTTACTCATGGTGCATGGGTTAATCCTAACGACACGAATAAACTCATTGAATTACTTAAAGAAATAACCACCAATCAACTGTTAATAGAAAAGAATAGATTGCCCGCACACCAAAGAGTGGTTGATTATTTTTGTTGGGAAAAAGTAATTTCAACTTTACTCAAAAGATTACAATAAAGAATGAGAAAAATTTTACGATTAGCTTCTGTATTACTCGACAATATAAAATGGTGGTTTATAAGTGTTTTTTGGAAATTTAAACCTCAACCTAAATCAAAAAATATTACTAACAAACAATACAGTATTGGAGTGGTAACCTATGTGAAAAGATATGAAATTCATTTTTTGCCATTAATAAAACAACTCGTGACCTTATTTCCAGACACCCAAATTATTATTGCTATTAATGGTTATTATGATAATGATATTCAGCAAAATTATCTTAAAAAAATAATTTCCCTCTTAGATAACTTTAAAAACGTAACTTATTTTTATTACGATGAAGGACAAAGTTTGAGTA
>PHDR01000044.1 GCA_002841035.1 Bacteroidetes bacterium HGW-Bacteroidetes-12
GGCGAAGCTTTTTTAAGGTGAATTAGATACTAAACAACTTAACAAACACCTAATTTACAATGAATTAAATAAAACAGAACCAAAACATAATTTTCTCCGATAAATCGGAGAAATAACTATTGTGCAGCTATATTATAGAAACTTTGGTTTATTTTTTTCTATGTGCCTATGTGGTAAAAATAGTTTTTAGATTTTTTATTTCCGATTGAATCTTTTAAAAAAGTCCTACTTCTAGTTTATAGAAAATATTTTCCTACCTGAACAATGGAGGTAAGAATAATAACCCCAAGTACAATGTAACGGAAAAGTTGCTGAGAAACTCGATATAAGATGAGTTTGCCACACCAACTACCCAAAATACTGATAACTATTAAAACAGGAATGGTAATTAAAAACTCATTGTCCATGTAACCGTTTAAGAAATAAACCACCGTTCGGCTCGAATCTACACCCAAATCGATAAGTGCTGAAGTGGCAATAAAAATGTCTTTTTCTAAGCTAAAAGCAGTTAAGGTTAATCCTCTAATTGCTCCTCCAGTGCCAATTAAACCTGCCAAAAATCCCGAAATTATCCCACCAGTATATAAGTTTTTGTTGCTGGTTTCAATGGTTTTGTTGGAATAAAAAACAAGGTAAACAGATAGTAAAATCAGTAAAAAACTCATCATTAATTCTAACTCCACTTGAGGAACTATTTTACTTAAAAAAGCACCAATGATAACAAAAATAACTGCCGGAACCCCCAAGCGAAAGGCAATATGTTTGTCTATCCCTTTTCGAAATAAAACTATTTTGGAAATGTTGCTAAATACATGAAACAATGCGGTAATACCCAACACAATTCTAAAATCAAAAAACAAAGAAGCAATAGGTACAAACAAAATTGATGAACCAAAACCGCTAACAGTTCCAATTACCTCAGCAACAAAAGCAAGAATATAAAAAAGGTAATATTTTTCAATCATGTTAAGTTAATAAAAGACAAAAAAAAGAGGCTATTCATACAAATTGAATAGCCTCTTTATCTTATAAACAACATCTATTAATGATGTAAATGCACACTTTCATCATACATAGGATGGTTTTTCGTTTGCAAAGATGCTTTAGATAGCGAAGTCAATATAGTAAAAATAAAACCTCCTAAAAAGGTTAAAAACATTCCTATTTCAACTAACCCTAAACCACCTTCTTCGTGCATTGTTCCTGGTAAAACCATTACTAACACATCTATCCAATGTCCTAAGAATATTATTAAAGCAACAGGTAATAAGAAAATTGCATTTCTTTTTGCATCTCTTGACATTAATAGAAAGAAAGGCAACAAAAAGTTCACAAAAAAAGTTCCTACATAAAGTAGTTTATAGTGTTCAAATCTATCAATATAATAGGTTACTTCTTCAGGTATATCTGAATACCATATTAACATAAACTGAGAAAACCATAAATAAGACCACAAACAACTGATGGCGAATAACCATTTTCCTAAATCGTGAATATGACTATCATTCACTTCTTTTAAATAACCTTTGCTTTTTAAATATAATACCAACACAACAGCAACTATCATACTTGAAACCCACATGCCAGAGAAAGAATACCAACCAAACATAGTGCTAAACCAATGTGTATCTATACTCATTAACCAATCCCAAGCAGAAGAAGAAGATGTGTAAGCAAAAAAGAAAATGAATAAAACTCCCATAAAAATACTTTTCTTGTAAATAGGCGAAACTCCATCTGCATAAGCTGCTAAATTTAGAGCATCTTCTTCTTTTGATTTTTTTCGTAACCAATAAGCAAAAAACATCCAAACAGCAATATAGATTATGGAACGAATTAAGAAAAATGGAGTGTTCAAATAGGCTTGTTTATTTGCAATAATTTCATCGTAATGTTCTCCACCTACAATGTATAATTCTGGATCCATCCAATGATACAAATGATGCATGTGAGCTGCCCCTGCAACAAATACAATTAATAAAACAATTGCTCCTATTGGCATAAAACTCATTATTGCTTGAAAAACTCTATGTGTTGTTACTCCCCATGCCATTTGTGAAACATACTGCAAGGCGAGAAAAAACAACGCAGCTAAAGAGATAGTAAAAAAGAAATATCCATTTACTAATAAATTAGCCCAAAAGCGTTGAGAAGTATGGTGTCCATGTCCAGAGGTTAATCCGATAACTAAAGCAATTATTCCTACTAAAATTAATATAGAAGAAGTAAGTTTTGCGTTTTTTGATATTTTATATTCCATTTGTAAAAATGTTTTAGTTGTAATCTTCATTAATATTTACTGTGTCACAACAAGAGTATCCGTTGTTAAACTGTTATTTGCTGTTAATGATTGTTTCATAAACTCTACTCTGATGAAGTGAATTAACTGCCATCTTTCTTCTTGATTTAATTGTGAGGCATGAGCTCCCATTAACCCTTTTCCATAAGTGATAGAATGAAACATCTTTCCTTCGGGCAACACTAAACTTTCGTTAAATTTAATTGGCAGGGGTGGAAACACTTCTCGCTGCACTAAAGTTCCATCTCCTTGTCCTGTTGTTCCATGACAGTGTACACAAAACATTCCATATAATTCTTTACCTTTTGCAACACTTTGTTCTGTGTAAGGGATAGCACTTTTTAATTTTTCACCAGCTTCATTATAACCATCTATTGAGTTTGCATAGGGATAAGGAGAAAATCCTCTATGGATAGTTCCTGCAACAGGTTTTCTTGCATTAAGTACGTTTCGCAATGAATCATTCCCTTGTTTTCCTCTTAATTCGCCATAATCAACGTAAGTTTCAATAGAAGGAGAACGATACATATCAGGCATATATTCGGGAGCTAATCCATTTTTTTCTTTACAAGAAGAAAATGAAATAACTGCTGCTATAACTGTAATTTTAATGCTATTATTTAAGTATTTTTTCATTTTGTATTCTAATTTGAAATTAGTAGTTATTTCTCATCAATTTCTAACACATAAGTTTCGTTAAGTATTGATTTTATTTCTTCAATAGATTTGCCTTCGTTATCATGAACGTGAATTTCCATTACAAATCGATCATCGGTTGTTCTTGGATAAGGATTGTGAGATTTAAATCCTGGCAAAGTCCAGTTTCTTAATAAATAAGTAATTGCCATTCCATGTGCAGCACACAATACTCCAAACTCAAAAGTAACAGGAATAAATGCTGGAAGGTTATCAATTAAAGAAAAATTAGGTTTTCCACCAATATTTATTGGCCAATCTTGCACAGAAAAATACCATATACCGAGCAAAGCAAGTAAAACGCCTAACATTCCGTAAATAAATGCGGTAATGGCAATACGAGTTCGTTTCAGTCCTATTACGGGATCAATGCCATGTATAGGAAATGGAGAAAACACATCTCTAATAAAAATGCCTTTTGACACTAAATGCTTAGCACTTTCTAAAAGCACATAATCATCATCATAAATTGCGTAAATTTTTTTATCTGACATACTTTAATGTTTAATGTTCAAAGTTTAAGTTTTTAATTATTTTTTAACAGGATGTAGTTTTTTAAAGTCTTCATCTGACATATTTTTATATTTTTCTCCAGATGATTTTAATATACTTTTTACTTCGTTAAAAGCTAATACAGGGAAATAACGTAAGAATAGTAAGTAAAACACACTAAACAAACCTAACGTACCGATAAAAATCCCTATATCAACCCAAGTTGGGTAGAACATAGACCAACTAGATGGTAAATAATCTCTATGAACGGAAGTAACAATAATTACAAAACGCTCAAACCACATCCCAATATTTACAATAATAGACATGAAAAAAGTAAATGCTAGATTTGTCCTTAATTTTTTAAACCAGAACAAGTGAGGAGAAATTACGTTGCAAGTCATCATACTCCAATATGCCCAAGCATAAGGACCAGAAAAACGATTGATAAATGCATACGATTCATATTCAACACCAGAATACCAAGAAATAAATAATTCAGTTAAATAAGCAACTCCAACAATAGAACCTGTTACAATAATCACAATATTCATATATTCAATATGTTTAACTGTAACATATTGTTCTAGGTGCATTACTTTTCTAACAATAAGCATTAATGTTTGAACCATTGCAAATCCAGAGAATACTGCTCCTGCAACGAAATATGGAGGGAAGATAGTGGTATGCCAACCTGGAATTACAGAGGTGGCAAAATCCATAGATACGATGGAGTGAACCGAGAATACTAATGGTGTAGCTAAACCAGCTAATACTAAAGATACCTCTTCAAATCGTTGCCATGCTTTTGCATTTCCCGACCAACCAAAGCTTAAAAGACTATACATTAATTTAGGTACTGGCGATTTTGCTCTGTCTCTAATGGTTGCAAAATCAGGAATTAAACCGATATACCAAAACACTAATGATACAGATAAATAAGTAGAGATAGCAAATACATCCCATAACAATGGAGAGTTAAAGTTTACCCACATTGGTCCAAATGTATTTGGAAGTGGCAAAATCCAATAAGCCATCCAAATTCTTCCCATGTGTATCAATGGAAATAAACCAGCCATAAACACGGCAAAGATGGTCATTGCTTCTGCGGGGCGGTTAATTGCCATACGCCATTTTTGACGAAACAACAACAACACTGCTGAGATTAATGTTCCTGCGTGCCCAATTCCAACCCACCAAACAAAATTAGTAATGTCCCAAGCCCAACCAACGGTTTTGTTCAAGCCCCAAGTTCCAATTCCAACACCTATAAGGTATAGAATATTACCTACACCCCACAAACCTACAATGGTTGCGATTGTCATTAATACTTTCCAACTTTTAGTTGTTTTTCCTTCGATGGTTGCTAATACGTCATTAGAGATTTTTGTGTATGTTACATCGTCTCCTAATATTAACGGTTCTCTTATTGCTGCTTCTTTATGCATTTTTTATACTTTTTTAAGCTTCGTTATTTTCTAAATTTCTAACTTTAGTTAAATAGTAAACATTAGGTTGTTGACCCACTTCTTCAATTACTCTGTATGCTCTATTGTGGTTCATTTCACTATTAATTTTACTTGTAGTATCATTCAAATCGCCAAATGTAATTGCATTGGTTGGGCAAGATGCAGAGCATGCTGTTTGAATAGCACCATCTTGCACTTTTGTTCCTGCTTTTTTAGCATTTAATTTTCCTTCTTGAATGCGTTGCACACACATACTACATTTTTCCATCACACCTCTTGCTCTAACAACAACATCAGGATTTAATACCATTCTTCCTAAATCATCTTGAGCTGGGTTAATTTCGGTAAACTTATCGTAAGCCAAGTAGTTAAACCAGTTGAACCTTCTTACTTTGTAAGCACAGTTGTTTGCACAATATCTTGTTCCTATACAACGGTTATAAGCCATCATGTTTAATCCTTCGTTGCTGTGAGTAGTTGCTGCAACTGGACATACTGTTTCACAACCCGCGTGGTTACAGTGCTGACACATCATTGGTTGATGCACTACTTGTGGATTATCGGCTGGATCTTCCATTTTACGGTATCCAGAAATTGATTTATCTTCAATGTCTGCATCAGTGCTGTAGTATCTATCTATTCGCATCCAATGCATTTCTCTTCCTCTGCGAACTTCATCTTTTCCTACAACTGGAACATTGTTTTCTGAATTACATGATGTTATACAAGTGCTACATCCAATACAAGCATTCATATCAATAGACATTCCCCAACGGTGTCCTATGTTTTCAACAGGATGTGCTTTCCATAAATCAAATTCTTTGATGTTTTTCTTTACAGTTTTTCCGTTTTCGTGGGTAGCAAGTTTATGTTCAGGGTTATAAGCGTCTTTATCTCCTTGTTTGTAAGTTGCCAAAGTAGTTTCTCTAACTACAGAGTCTCTACCCATAACAGTTTGGTGGGTTTGCGTAGCAGCAATTGGATAAGTTCCAGCTACATCCGCAATAATTGCTCCAACGTAATAAGAAACTACTCCATCTTTATTTTCAACCAATGGATAAGCGTTTTTACCTGTTGGTTCAGTCATATTCCCTACAACTTTTCCGTATCCTAAAGCAATACCAATAGTTCCTTTTGCTTGACCAGGTTGTGCAACAACGGGAATACTGTCTATAGTTTTTCCATTAACAGTTATGCTAATTAAATTTGCTGGAGACTCTTCTCCTAATTGCGTATTATAACCTCTTTCCTTCATTTCTGATGGATGCATAGTAACATAATTATCCCAAGTTACTTTTGTGATAGGGTCTGGAGTTTCTTGTAACCATGGGTTATCTGCACCAGCTCCAGCACCTACAGATGCATTTTGGGTAAGTTCTAATTCAAAATCTCCAGCAAAGCTAGCTCCGTCAATTTTAATTGAAGATATACCAGTAGCATTTACAAATGCTGTAGTACTTTCTAATGCCTCTGCTTGAGGTTTTTCAAAACAGATTTCTCCATCATGAAGTGCTTTGTTCCAATGTTCATTAAAATTAAGTGAAAGAACTCCATTTTCTGGAAAAATAAAATCTTCCCAAACTTCTTTAATAAATTGATAATAAGAAACCGTTTTATATTCTTCCGACCATTTCAAAAAACTTTCTTGTGCTTGTCTTGTGTTAAATAATGGTGAAATAGTTGGTTGTTGCAAGGTAAAACATCCTTCAACTGGATTGTATTCGTTCCATGATTCTAATGCGTGATTATCAGGACAAACATAGGTGCAAAGTTTAGATGTTTCGTTTTCTTTTGTTGCAAAAGACACCGATGTTTTTACTTTACTTAAGGCTGAAACAAATTTATCTCCAATTGAACGTGCTGGATCAACGCCATAAATAAACAACACATCAACTTCTCCTTTACTCATTTCTTCTACCAACGCATTTACTTTAGCGTCATCTCCAGCTTTTGTGTTGGAATGATTAACAATATTTATTGTTTTACCATAATTATCTAAAAGTTGATTAATTCCATTAACAATTAACTGAATGTTTTTGTTGTTTGAGCCACAAATAACTATTGATGAACCTTTAGTGTCTTTAAGTGCTTTAACAGCAGCCGCTATTTTACTTTCGAGATTTGCATTGGCAGCAGGTGCATCAACACTTCCTCCCAATTGTTTGTAGATGTTTGCTACAATAACACCATATTCAGATGGTTTTGCAGGAATTCTTACATCGGCATTTGTTCCTGAAAGCGACATATTAGCCTCAAATTGAAAGTGTTTCGACATCCAATCGTTATCTGGCTTACGTGTTTGAGCATAATCATTCAAATACATAGGTGTATCTAACCAATTTCCCATAAAATCTGCACCAACGCTTACTATTGTTTTTGCTTTTTCAAAATTATAGGTAGGAATTGCTCTTTTGTTAAATGTTGTTTTGTTGGCATCTAACATTCCTGAATAAGATATTTCATCATATTCAACAAAGTTGGTATCAATTTTAACTCCTTTAAAATTACCTTGTATGTCGTAAACCTTTTCTCCTGCAGATTTTGAAAGGGCAAGTTTTGTTGAGTAACTTAAAAGGGTAGATGAAAGTATTTTTATATTTTTTCCTTCGGCTAAAGCTTTAGTGATTTCTGCATCAACAGTTTTCCAATCGGTTGCTTTTCCATTTTTTAAAGGATTTTTCAATCTATTGTTGTCATACAAAGAAAGAACAGAACCTGCTATTCTTGAATTGATAGCTCCTTTTGTAAGTTTCGATTCTTTATTCCCTATAACATGAATAGGGCGACCCTCTCTTGTTTTCACTAAAATAGGAGCAAAATCATTACCATCATAATAAGTGGAAGCATAATAATTTGCTTTTCCAGGGGTAATTTCCTCAGGCTTGTTAATGTAAGGAATAGCTTTTGTAACTGGCGATTCGCAAGCTGCTAATGATGCTGCTGCAACTCCAAACCCTAAATATTTTAAGAAATCTCTTCGTGATGTTGAGGAATTTTCTAATGTTTCTTTATCTCCTAAAAATTGATCAACAGGAAGTTCTTCTGGAAATTCATTTCTACTTGACGCTAAAAATTTAGGGTCATTGTTGAGTTGTTCTAAACCTTTCCAGTATTTTTTTGAATTAGCCATATTTTTTTTAATCAAAAGTGTTTAATTTTCAGTCTTCTTTAGTTAACAAATATTTAGTAATGACATTTTGCACACTCCATTCCACCTATTTCGTTTACCGTTATTTTGCCATCTTGCATTACTTTGTTTTTAAATTCTTCAGGCATTCTGCTGTGTAAGTCATCATAATAGCCATTTCCTTGTGTTGCCACTGATGTTTCCTTATGACATTGAATACACCATCCCATAGTAAGTGGAGAAAATTGCTCAACAACATCCATTTCTTGAACAGGACCATGGCAGGTTTGGCATTGTTGTTTACCAACAGTAACGTGTTGTTGATGGCTAAAAAATGCGTGATCAGGCAAATTATGAACTTTTATCCATTTTACAGGAGTTTGGTTATCTCCATACTTTCCTGTACTAGGGTCAAAATCTAAATATGTATAAATTTTTTGTATTTCCTCTGCCATAGGATATTCTTCTCCATTATAAGTAAAAGTTTTTCCTTCTCCTTTAATGTATAAATGACAATTCATACATACGTTAAGTGAAGGAATTCCAGACGTTTTACTATGACGTGCACTTGAGTGACAATAATTACAATCAATTTTATCTAACCCAGCATGGATTTGATGTGAAAACTTAATAGGTTGTTCTGGTTTATAGCCTTGATGAACGCCTATTTGCATTGCTCCATCCATTAAATCAACCAACCCTGCAAAAAATAATATAATAACGATAACCGCTACAATTCCTTTGTTGTTGCTTATTAAATGCTTGCAAGCTTCGGCTAAGGTAACGGGTCCATTATAGGTATCTCCTGTTTTTTCAGCAACTGCTTTCGCTATAGAAACTCTTGATTTATTTAAAAACACTAATAGTATTACTGCAAATACAATAACAACAACTAATAAAATTAGCATTACTGTAGAATTATCATCTTTAGGAACATCAGTTCCTTGAATTTCTGTTGTTTCTGCAGCTACTTCTTTTTTCCCTGGAGGATTTTTAATGTACGCTAAAATTGCTTTAACATCTTCATCACTAAGAGCCAGAGGAGGCATCGGCATTTTGTTGTATTCTTCAAAAATAGCATTTGCATCAGGATCTCCAGAAGCAATTAATTCTGGTGAATTTTGTATCCACTTAATTAACCATTCTTCGCTTCTTTTTTCATTAATTCCTTGCAAGCCTGGACCAACCACCTTGTTTGCTCCAATGCTGTGACATGCCGAACAATTAGCTTTGTATAGTTTTTCTCCAGCAATAGCTAAATCATCGCCATCACCATCAGTAGCAGTTTCATTTGTTGCAGCAGCTTCTCCACCTTCTGGATTTGCTAAAAAATCATATACGGCTAAAATTTCGGCATCGGTTAAAACACCTTCAAACGATTGCATTGGAATTTGATATTCTTCAAAAAGTGCAACAGCATCTTTATCTCCTTCTGCAACCATTTTTTGAGAATCTTTTACCCAATTGGCAAACCATTCCTTACTTCTTTTTTCGGTAACTCCTAATAAACCAGGGCCAACTAATCTATCGGCTGTGGCAAAATGACAGGCGGTGCAATTGGCATTAAAAATTTCTTTTCCGTTTTGGGCTGTTATGTCTAACTGCATAAAAAGAAATGAAAAATAAATTAACGAAAGTTTTAAAATTATACTTTTTGATTTAATACTTGATATCTTATTCATAATAAAACAATTACAGTCGTTTGATAAAAGGCACTATAAAAATGATTGACAAATGTAAATGAATAGATGTGTTTTTGATAATTTTTTTGACTTAAAATAGCATATATAATATTAATTTAGATTCATTCTAAATAATAAAATTTGTTATCTACAAAAATAAATTAAGCTTACTTTTGTGAAAAATTGGCTTGTTAGTTGATATTTAAATGATTAATGATAACAGTTATAAACTATTTTATGAGAAGTCTTATCTTATTTATTTTTATCTATTTTTTTACTATTAATTTAAACGCTCAAACAGATAGTTTGGCTTTACCTAAAACATCAAACACCACTGTTTTGAAAGATGTTTCAATAGATAGAATTATTGACACGTATCATAGTTCATATCAATTAATAGGATACCGTGTTCAAATTGGATCGGAATCAAATAGCCAACCTGCCAAAAGAATCAGAGCTACTTTTATTCAAAAATATAAAGACATTCCTGCTTACGAAGTTTATCAACAGCCTTATTTTAAAGTGCGTGTTGGCGATTTCAAAACCAAATTAGAAGCCATCAAATTTCAAAAAGAAATTCTCTCCGACTTTCCCAATAGCTTTATTGTGAAAGATGAAATTGAGTTTAAGGGGGAGTAAGCCCCCTAAATCCCCCGAAGAGGGGGGCTTATCCAACGCGCTTAGCCAATCTTTAACGTCATTGCGATGCCTTACTATGGATAAGTGTGCAGAGAAGCAGAAGCAATCTGTCCTTCAATTAGGCAGATTGCTTCGCTTCACTGCGTTCCGTTCGCAATGACGATAAAAGGAAGCAGATTTTGTTCGAAATCGTGCAAAACGGTGAGATTACAACATCAGAGGTGTGTTTTTAAGGTCAAAATTACCTGCATACATTAAAATACCGAATATTTAATGTTTAACATCAAAAAAACCGTTTGTTACAAACAAATACTTTTGTGTTTTTTATATAATATAAAACCATTAAACCCTAATAAAGTACATCTACGAAGAGTTTTTACCTATTCAAACGGCTAAAAAACATAATATTTGGCTGTTAAAGACCCTTTACCTTCCTACCTATTCAAAAAAATCTCAAAAAAATTTGTTATATTAAAAATATATTTATTTACTTTGCAATTCAAAGTACTTTTTAATATGGAAAATTCAAAACAACATTTAGAAGCTCTTTCGGGCATAAAAGATTTGATGGAGAAATCTACCAAGTTTATTTCATTAAGTGGTTTGTCTGGTGTAATTGCTGGAATTACTGCTTTAATAGGAGCTTTTATAGCTAACTTAAGAATCGACTATTACCTGAATACAACATTTACAAAAACCAGGTTAGAAATGTATTTTTCGGAAAATTTAATGGAGGAATTAACCTTAGAGCTTTTTATTATCGCTACAAGCGTTTTAGTTATCTCTGTTACTTTTGGAATTTTGCTTACCATTAGAGAGTCTAAGAAAAATGGTCAGCATATTTGGGGCAAAAACAGCAAATTATTACTGCTAAACTTAATTGTACCACTGGTTGCAGGAGGTATTTTTTGCTTAATATTAATCTATCATGGTTTGTATGTGTTGGTTGCTCCTGCCACCTTACTTTTTTATGGATTGGCTTTATTTAACTGTGGAAAATATACCTTAGGTGAAATAAAATACTTGGGAATTTTAGAAATTATTTTAGGTTTAGTAAGTGCCATATTTATTGGCAAAGGATTGTTGTTTTGGTCTATTGGTTTTGGTGTGTTACATATTGTTTATGGTACTTTAATGCATTTTAAATATAATAATAAACCTCAAAACGCTAATTAGAGTCTGTCTATAATGTCCGATTTCTTCGTTATTCTTGTTTTAAAAATTAGTCATTTACAACAGCAAACTCCTGATTTTCAAAACTTCGAAAGCCTCGAACTCGAACATTATAGTTTAGCCTCAAAACTTTATAAAAAAATACGAATTATAATAAAATGATAGAGGGGTTAAATAAAATATTTGAAAGTAGGGTGCGTTTGGGAATTATGTCTGTGCTAATGGTAAATGATGAAATAGATTTTAATTCATTGAAAGAACTACTAAACGTAACCGATGGAAATTTAGCCAGCCATATTGCCGGATTAGAAAAAAATGAATACATAAAAGTAATTAAAGAATTTGTAGGTAAAAAACCAAAAACATCTTTTGCAGCAACGCCTTCTGGGAAAAAAGCTTTTCAAGATCACTTAACCGCTTTAGAAAATTTACTAAACCAACATAATTAATTTTTTTTATAAACAAACTTTGAAATTCAAAGTACTTTTAAAACTAAAAACCATGAAAACCCTATAACAACTCTCCCCCTTCCCCCCTCTCTTTAAAGAGAGGGGGGAAAGTTATCGTAAGATAACTTGGGGGGTGAGTCAAGAAATAACAATAAAACTAAAAAACTAAAACCATGAAAACAAAAAAAATTCAACTCACCTTCTTTTTAATAGGAACACTTCTTTTTAACTGGCTATTC
>PHDR01000045.1 GCA_002841035.1 Bacteroidetes bacterium HGW-Bacteroidetes-12
TAAGAAGCTACCCTCACCCGATAAAACTCATCTAAATTAGAAGAATAGATAGCTAAAAACCGAAGCCGCTCAACTAACGGCACTTTGTGATTTATAGCTTCCTGAAGCACTCTGTAGTTGAATGACAACCAACTTAATTCTCTATCAAAATATTTTATCATAATTCCTAATTTTCAATACGCTAAATAACAGTTTATTTTTTAAAAAACCTTGTTCGAAGATCGACAAAATTTGAAAGAAAAAAATGTAATATTATCAACTAAATTGATGTTCTTTACAAACTAACGATATTTTAAAGAAAACTTTAGTATTAATTCTTGATATTATTGGAATGTTTTGTCGCTTGAAAGATAAAAAAATGTAATTTTTGGGTTCTGAAAACTGCTTAGTGTCTGTTGTGCTGGTACTAAAAGCGTTTAATTTCAATTGGTTGTGGTGTATATATCCTGCTTTTTGATCAATCCTCTTTCACAGAATTACCATGAACATAATTCATCTTCAAAAAAAAACCTAATGACTTAAAAAATCATTAGGTTTTGAAAACAAGTAACACTTATGTGTGATCCCGATAGGATTCGAACCTATGACCTACTGCTTAGAAGGCAGTTGCTCTATCCAGCTGAGCTACGAGACCATTAATGCGTATTAACAAAAAAAAGGCACTTCTGCCTTTTTGTTTGTCGGGGTGGCAGGATTCGAACCTGCGACCTCCTGCTCCCAAAGCAGGCGCGATGACCGGACTACGCTACACCCCGATTGTGTGGCCATTTTTTTCAGGCTGCAAATATAGATATTGTTTTTACTTTATGAAACAAAATATCATAATATTTCAATGTATTTTTATATTTTATTTAGTTGCTTACTATTTAGCATTCTCAACAAAAATAAATGTGTTCAAAACCAACAATTTAGAAGTTAAAATAAACTTTTTATTTTTTTTAGATTGCCAAGTACTAAAAGTGGCTGCTTGCAAAATAATGAAAGACTAAACTAACAATTGCTTGTTTATTACATTCTTAAAAAACAATATAAATTTATTTTTATAGCACTATTTTTGAGTAGAACTTTTTGAAAGTAAATATTGTTTATATATTTACGCCATATTTTTTTTAAAATTTAGATGAAATTTTTTTATTCAATTATTCTCTTTTTATTTACTTACGCAGCTATCGGTCAAAATTCAACTCCTGAATTTAAAAAAGCGATGACAAAAGCAAAAGTATATATCGAAATTGGCGATTATTATGGAGCTCTTACTATTTATAAAGAATTATATCAAAAAGACACTACCGATGCTGAATTAAACTTTCAGCTTGGATTATGCTATTTTAATTTGGCTTATTTCAACGAAGCTGAAGTTCATTTTAATAAAACAACACCATCAGTAAGTGTTGAACTTTTTAGGTATAAAGCTGCTGTCGCCCATGCCAATCAAAAATTTAAAAAAGCACTAAATTTTTATAATGGATATAAAATTATTGCTGGAAAAAAAGAACTTTCAAATGATGAGATTAATCGATTAATTAATCAAGTTAGTTATGCCGAACTCGCTATAAAAAACAAAAGAAACATTACTATCGAGAACTTGGGTAGCACTATTAACACCCCATTTGATGATTACAACCCTCAAATAAATGCAGATGCTTCTTTATTTATTTTTACCTCAAACAGAGAAAAAAATATATATAACATTTACCAGTCTGGCATTATAAAAAATCAACTTGCAGAGCCAAAAAAAGTAAACTCAAATGTTAATTCCAACGATAATGAAATTGCCGCAGGATTATCTGCTGATGGTCAAATGCTATTTATACATAAAACCAATAAGTTTTTTGTTGGAAGTAATCTTTATACCTCGCAAATGGGTTTAGATGAATGGGAAACTCCAATTAAATTACCTAAAGAAATTAATTCAACATTCAATGAAACAAATGCTTCTATTACTACAGAAAACTCAACCATATATTTTTCTAGCGATAAACCAGGCGGATATGGGGGCAAAGATATTTACAAAATTTCACGATTACCTAATGGAGAATGGGCTATGCCAGAAAATCTTGGACCTATAGTTAACACGCCTTACAATGAAGACGCTCCATTTATTCATAATGACAATAAAACACTCTATTTTAGTAGTCAGGGGCATCAAAATATGGGCGGTTATGATTTATTTAAAACCGAATTTACAAACAACACTTGGACGAATCCAGAAAACTTAGGTGTTCCTATAAATTCCGTTAGAGATGAAACCAACATTGTGCTAACTGCTGACGGAAAAATTGGTTATCTTGCTTCTACTAGGGAAAATGGAATTGGAGGAAAAGACATCTATAAAGCGGTGATAAATGACCCTCCAACCAATGTTTTAATCTTAAAAGGAAAAGCATTTGATAAAAAAACGAATGAAATGTTAATTACCAAAGTAACATTAATTGAAACAGAATCTAAAAAGGTACAAGGAATTTATAAAGCAAAAAGTAGTTCTGGAGAATTCATTTTGTTAATTGAACCTGACAAAATCTACAACATTCTTATTGAGGCTGATGGTTATCATCCAATTAGTGAGGAATTGAATTTTGACATAAAAAAATTAGCTGCTCTTTCTTATAAAATGGAATTGAAGAAATAATTTTTTTTATTATTTTTACTGTTCCATGTCTCTAAATTATTTTATCATGAAAAAACTATGGCTTGTAATCACATTATTATTTTTATCTTACCTCTCTTTTTCACAAACTAAAACAGAATTTACGCTAACTTTAAAAGATGGAAGCATTGTTACTGGAACAACCAAAGTAACCAACGTATCTCTATCTACCGAATATGGTAAATTAGAAATCCCTATTAAAAATGTAAGTTCTATTGAATTAGGTATTGTTGCTGATAACAGTTTGAAAAGTGCTATTACATCTTTAATAAGCCAACTTTATGACAACAATGAAGCGGCAAGAAGTAAGGCTTTTTCTTCATTAACTGCCATGAAAATTGGTGCTATTCCTGTGCTTGAAGATATAATTTTCTCCTCAACTGAAGAAAAAGTTGCTTTTGAAGATTTTAATGCAGAAGATGCGTTGTCTGAACTAAAAATGACACATAATGTCAATAGCGATTATAAAACTAAAGACAATGTGGTAATTGATAACGAATACAACATGGGAGGAAACTATAATTTTTCATCCGTAGAATTAAAAACCGAATACGGCACATTAAACATACCTAGAGAAAAAATTGAGAAAATTGATGTAATGTTTATTGACCCTTCTAACAGCAATAACAAATCATTAAAACTGAATGCTTCAACTCATATTACTTCTAATGCAAACGGAGGTTGGCTCAAAACAGGTATTCTTGTAAAAGCAAATCAAACCATAACTATTTCTGCTAAAGGAGAAATAGTTTTAGCAAGCTTATCAAATAATGCTTACAAACCTGATGGCTCTGTAAAAAATGCAAATACAGATAGTTATACAGACAGCTACGGAACTTCCGATTATCCTACTTACGGAAATGTTGTTTTTAAAATTGGTGAAACAGGAACTGCAACAAGAGCAGGAGCTAAATATTCTAAAAAAGCCACTTCGAGTGGAATGCTCTATTTATCCATACACGAAACTGTTTATAACCCTGCAAATACTGGTTCTTATAATGTAACTGTTAGTGTTAAATAATAATGAAGTGTGTTCTATTCATACTTTATTCTCTACTGTTATGCTTTTACTTTTACTCATGTAAAGAGAATAAAGCAGACACTATCGATTTTGAATTAATTAAACAAAATCAAGTTGTTGATACTACGCACTACACTTATTCCTGGTTAGATTCGTACAATCCTAATTCATCCATTTTTAACACCATATTTCCTCCTGACGGATATAAGCGTTCAACAGAAGAAAAAAACTCATTTGGTGCTTGGCTTCAGCGTTTGCCAATTAACACAACTGATAATACTGTTTATCTTTTTAATGGCGAAAAGAAATACAATCAACAAGCTCAACACGCTGTATTAGATATCGATGTTGGCGAAAAAGACCTTCAACAATGTGCCGATGCTATAATGCGACTCAGAGCAGAATACCTATACGCAACAAAACAATTCGATAAAATTCAATTTAACTATACCAATGGAGTAACAATTCCTTTTAGTAAATGGAACAAGGGATTTTATCCAAAATTACAAGAAAATAAAGTAGTTTGGGTAAGTGCTAATAACGATGCTTCATACAAAAGTTTTAAAAAATACCTTACTAATATTTTTACTTATGCAGGAACAGCTTCTCTAAGTAAAGAAATGAAGTCTATAGCAATCAAAGAAATGACTATTGGCGATGTGTTTATTTTAGGTGGTCATCCAGGTCATGCCGTTATTGTTGTTGATATGACATTTAATAAAACTACCAATGACAGATGTTTTATGTTAGCCCAAAGTTATATGCCTGCTCAAAGTATACATATTTTGAAAAATCCTAGAAATGAAAGACTAAGTCCTTGGTATAGTTTGTCTGAAATTAATAATGAAATTCGCACTCCAGAATGGACTTTTAATGTTACACAATTGAAACGATTTATTAAATAGAAACTTGTTTTTCATTCCCACAACCCACCTAAACTTCTAAACTATCAGTACATTTGTATCCGAATGAAAAAAGTGCTAATCATAACCTATTATTGGCCTCCAATGGGAGGTGGCGGTGTTCAGCGTTGGGTAAAAACTACAAAGTACCTTCGTGAATTTGGTTGGGAACCTATAATTTTTACTCCAAAAAATGGAGAAATTGCTGTGTTAGATGAAGAATTAAACAATGAAATTCCAACAAACATTGAAGTTATCAGAACCAAGATTTGGGAACCTTTTAGTCTCTATAAAAAGTTAATGGGTAAGAAAAAAGACGAAAAACTTTTACCTGGAATGGATAACGGTACTAAAAACTCATTGGCTCAGCGTATTTCTATTTGGGTAAGAGGAAATGTTTTTATACCTGATGCTAGAAAGTTCTGGATTAAACCAGCTTCCAAGGCATTGAACAACTACCTGAAAAAAAATAAAATTGATGCTATCATTTCTACTGGTCCACCCCACTCTATGCACATTATTGCTCTAAATGTTTTTGAAAAAAATAAAATTCCGTGGTTGGCTGATTTTCGTGATCCATGGACAAACATTGATTTTTATGATAAACTCATGCTCAGTAATTGGGCTGATAAAAAACATAAGCAGTTAGAAAAAAAAGTACTTGCAGCTGCCAATGAGGTTGTTACTGTTAGTTGGAGTTGGGCAACTGATTTTGAAAAAATTTGTGGAAGAAAACCTATTGTTATTACCAATGGATATGACCCTGCCGATTTTGTTGATGCTAAAAAAGTTGCATTAGATAAAAAATTCACCATTGTTCATGCGGGCTCTTTAAATGAAGACCGTAATCCAACTGCTTTATGGTGTGCCTTACAAGAACTTTGCGATGAAAATGAAACATTCAAAAATGACTTAGAAATAAAATTTATTGGGCAAGTAGCTCAACAAGTGATCAATTCCATAGCAAAAAATCAATTAACAACTTATTACAACAGTGTCGGAAATATTCCTCATCAGGAAGTCATCACGCATTTAATTAAAGCCCAACTGCTGTTATTACCACTTAATAATACACCAAACATTGATGGTATCATTCCTGGTAAATTATATGAATACATTGGTGCTCAACGACCTATAGTAGCTATAGGAAAACCAACTGGTGATTCGGCTAAAATTATACAGGAAACACAATCGGGAACGATTACCGATTTTGATGTCGTAGCTCCATTAAAAGAAATTTTACTTAGCCATTATGAATCTTATAAAAATAGTGCGTTACAAGTAAACAGTGGGCATTACGAAAAATATAGTCGGAAAGTATTAGCTGGCGAAATTGCCCAAGTACTCAATAAAATTACTACTAATTAAGAAGTTCCAAAGGTAAATTTACTCTCCTGCTACAATAAATAGCATCAAAGCGATAAAAAGCCTTTTTGATGATTTGTAAATAAAATATATATGTACATATGTGTAGTTTTATTACACATATATAAGTTGTTCAATTCGTTTACAACCCCGACTATTTGCAAAGAAAAAATAGATTAAACCAATTTCGAATGTTGATATCATCTGCGAATTAATAAAACTAAATCGTATAAAATCCAACATTGTTTTAGATGGAGATAACGTAACTAAAACGACTGATAAAATAATAATGTGCGACAAGATTTTTATTAAAAACCCGCATTATTCAAGGCGATAACTTTCTAACAAATTGAGAGAGCTATTTGAAGTTGGTAAACTCTATTTTGTGCCTCAACAACCAAAAGACTTTGCAGGACATACTGACGGAATGGTTCGTTTCCTTGGCAACAACACGGTAATAATTAACAACCATTCAAAAGAGAAACTAGAATTTCAGAGCACATTTAAAATTGCATTGGACAACACAGTACTTGACTACATTGAAATTCCTTACAACCCATACGGTGAAAAGGCTTATGGACAAGCAAACAGTGACTACATTAACTTTTTACAATTGCAAAACACCGTAATCGTTCCAACTTTTAGCATTAAAGAAGATGAAACTTCAGCTTGACAATTTAAACAATTTTTTAGCGGACAACGTGAGGAGAAAAACGCCCTATAACACATGCGTTTGGTGTAAAAACGTCAAGCTGTCTAAAAACATATTTTCCCATAAAACAATTAACAATCAGACTATTATAAATGTAATATTCCTTTTTTATTTAACCAATTGTTTTTCTGTATTTTTATACTGATTTTTAAATCAATTAATCATAAAAATCAATAAATTCTATAACAAAATATAAAGATTATTTTCGGTCTATCCCTAAGGGAAACTAATTGCATTTTTTATTAATTAATTCTCATTTTATTTCTATTTTTGTCGTCATAAAAAAAGTAAATTTATGAGAAATAAAGAGGTATTTGGAGGTAAAACAATAGTTAGTTTGGCTTTGCTTTTAAAATTTTAATTAAAGACTTTTTTTAAGTTATAATTATCTCGAACTAAATAATAAAATTATGGATATGAAAGTAGGAATTCCTTCGGAAATAAATCCAAATGAGCTTAGAGTCGCTGCTACCCCAAAAACAGTGCTGCGGTTAATAAAACAGGGGTTTTCTGTATTTATTCAAAGTAATGCTGGAGCAAAAGCAAATTTTTCAAATACTGAATTTGAAGAAGCAGGAGCTACAATTGTTTCTTCTGCAGCAGAAATTTACAGTAATTCAGACATCGTTCTTAAGGTATTAGGACCTACAGAAGATGAGGTAATGATGATGAAAGAAAACTTAGTATTACTAAGCTACTTATGGCCAGCACAAAATCCCGAATTACTTCAAAAACTTGCCGATAAAAAAGTAAATGCCATTGCAATGGATGCTATACCTAGAATTTCCAGAGCACAAAAAATGGATGTTTTATCTTCCATGGCAAACATAGCAGGATATAGAGCAGTGATTGAAGGAGCCAATTATTATGGTAAATTTTTAAATGGTCAAATCACCGCAGCAGGAAAAGTTGACCCTGCCAAAGTGTTGGTTGTTGGAGCTGGAGTTGCTGGTTTAGCTGCAATAGGTGCAGCAAATTCATTAGGGGCAATTGTAAGAGCTTTTGATACAAGAAAAGAAGTTGCTGAGCAAATAGAATCTATGGGAGCAACATTTCTTACCGTAGAAATTGAAGAAGACGGAGCAACAGCTTCTGGATATTCAAAAGTAATGAGCCAAGCCTTTATTGATGCTGAAATGGAATTGTTTTTAGAACAAGCAAAAGAAGTTGATATTATTATAACAACAGCTCAAATACCAGGCAGAGAAGCACCAAAATTAATTTTAGATTACCACGTGGCGGCAATGAAACCTGGCTCTGTTATCATAGATTTAGCAGCATCAACAGGTGGTAATTGTGCTTTAACTAAAGATGGAGAAATTTATACAACCGAAAATGGAGTTACTATCTTAGGGAAACTTAATCAATTACCTAACCAAGCATCACAATTATATGGAAACAACCTTTGTCATTTATTAGATGACATGGGAAAAGCTGAGAACTTTAAAATTGACATGGAAGATGATGTGGTTTCCAGAGCCATGGTTACTTATGATGGTAAAATAAACTGGCCACCAAAACCGCTTCCTGTTAGCCCACAAAAACCAGTTGTTACTCCTGTTGAAATAGAAGACCCAAAAATAACAGCAGCTAAAAATGCTAAAAAAGATGCTGTTAGTATGATTGTTAAACTCAGTGTTATTGGTGCATTGTTACTAGTTTTAGGTCAATTTGCCCCCTCAGAATTTATGCAACATTTCACTGTTTTTGTTTTGTCTGTTTTTATTGGATGGCAAGTAATTTGGAATGTTTCACACTCCTTACATACTCCTTTGATGGCTGTAACCAATGCCATTAGTGGGATTATCATTGTTGGAGGATTATTACAAACCACTAGCGATTTATCCAGTCCAATGACAATACTCGCCTTTGTTGCTATTTTAGTTGCTAGTATAAATATTGTAGGAGGATTTTTAGTTACTCACCGCATGTTGAAAATGTTTAAAAAATAAATAAAATGATAGAAATTGGAATTCAAACAGCAGCATACTTATTTGCAAGTATTCTGTTCATACTTAGTTTAGGCGGATTATCTTCGCAAGAATCAGCTAAAAGAGGCGTTCTTTATGGAATTATTGGTATGCTTATAGCAATAGTCGCCACTGTTTTAGGACAAGGAGTTGAAGGTCATATTTACATTATTGTTGCCATTGCCATTGCAGCAGTAATAGGCACTTTAGTAGCTCGTAAAGTAGAAATGACTTCCATGCCTCAGTTGGTTGCTATATTGCACAGTTTTGTAGGATTAGCAGCAGTTCTAGTTGGCTTTGGTTCATATTTAGATGTTGACACTCAAAGTATTACAGGAACTGAACATACCATTCACTTGATAGAAGTTTTTATTGGTGTTTTTATTGGAGCAATCACATTTACTGGCTCTATTAGGGCTTGGGGAAAACTCGATGGAAAGATAATGAGTAATCCTTTGTTGTATCCTGGCAGACATATCGTAAATGTAGTATTATTGATTGCTTGTTTTGTGTTGGGTTATTTATTTACAGTAGCTCCCGGACTAGATGGTATGCTTTATTTATACATCATGACTGCAATTGCTTCATTCATTGGAATTATGTTGGTAATGGCAATAGGTGGTGCAGATATGCCAGTGGTTGTTTCTATGCTAAACTCTTATTCAGGTTGGGCAGCGGCAGCAGCAGGTTTTATGTTAGGAAACGATTTATTAATTGTTACAGGAGCATTGGTTGGTAGTTCTGGTGCTATTCTTTCTATCATTATGTGTAAAGCCATGAATAGATCATTTATCTCTGTTATTTTAGGAGGTTTTGGTGCTGTTACATCAGGTGTTGCTCAAGAAATGGAAGGTGAAGTTACAGCTCTGAATCATGAAGCAGTTGCAGAATTATTGAAAGAAGCAAAATCTGTAGTTATCGTTCCTGGATATGGAATGGCGGTTGCAAAAGCTCAATATCCAATTTTTGAAATGGTTCAAGCTTTACGAAAAGAAGGTAAAGATGTGAAATTTGCAATTCACCCTGTTGCAGGTCGTTTACCTGGTCACATGAACGTATTGTTAGCAGAAGCCAATGTTCCTTATGATATCGTTATGGAAATGGACGAAATTAATCCTGATTTACCTAGCACAGATGTGGTAATGGTAATTGGGGCAAATGATGTTGTAAACCCTGGAGCACAAGATGATCCTGCTAGCCCGATTTACGGAATGCCTGTAATTGAAGCATGGAAAGCAAAAACAGTTATTGTAATGAAACGTTCAATGGCTGTTGGTTATGCTGGTGTTGAAAATCCATTGTTCTACAAACCAAATACCGAAATGCTTTATGGTGATGCTAAAGATAGCGTTGATAAAATATTAGGATTTTTGAAAGGGTAAAAAAAACGGTTAAAACTCCAGACTAAACCTCCAAGGTTTTGGAAACCTTGGAGGTTTAAATATTTTTTTAATACTCAGTCGCCCAATTTTCTAATTCTTCCTTGCTCCAAATATCAGGAAAAAATACCCTGCGTTGATATTTAGGATGTAAGTATTTTTGCCAATCACTACCTCCTGTTGCTTCTGTAACAGTATCTTTAGAAAGTAAATATGCCTTAGCTGCATTTAAGTGAACAATGGGCCATTTTATGTTAAATTCAATATCTAAATCTTTCATTGCTTGAATCAAGTCTGGATTGTTTTTTTCAGTTTCAGGCATGGCTTTATATCTTTGCCAAATATTTTTATGTTTGTGTGCATTTGCTAAGGCAATAAAATGACTTAAATATTTTTCCTCAAAGTGTTGAAGTGTTAATGATTTTTCTCCTGTTTTATGGTCTTTACCTGCTGCTTGCCAATAAATATTTTCAAATAAAAATTTCATATCGTATTTTTCTGGAACATTGAATTTTATTCTTGTATCTAACAAATTTTCAATATCTGTAGCATAAATTTCTGAATATCGGAATGAAGCACATTGAAATCCACTTGCAGGGGTTAGTGTAAATCGAAATTGATTGTATTGTTCGGGGTTCATCCCCAGCCGCATAACATCAAAAGAGTTTGCCAACATTTGAATATAACGATTTATTCTACCTAATTTTTCAATAAAAAAAGAAGCTGTAATCCTTTCATTATCACAAATTTGCTTCATTTCATGTATCATCATGTTTAGCAACAATTCTGTTACTTGATGGTACATTATAAAAACCATTTCATCAGGAAAATTAGTTCTAGGTTTTTGTAAACTCAATAAAGATTCAACTTCTATATAATCCCAATAATCAATAGGTTTTGCATGGAGCAACCCTTTAAGGTAAGCCTCAGGATCTTGACCTAGATTTTTATATTTCTCTTCAATTTGATGCAGTAGTTCTGAATATTTTTCCATGATTGAATGATTTTAGTTTTCAAAGCAATGTTAAACATTTATTTATGATTTATAAAATTATTAGGTTTCACTGGAATTAATTTTTTTTTAATAGCTTTGAATTAATTTTTTCAATAAATGAAAAATATTTTTTTAATAACACTTACCATCGTTTTCTTTAAATTAAATGCTCAAGAGGTAAGTATTGACACATCTAAAAATGATACCATTAAAAAGGAGTATTACATCGATGTTTCTGACCAATTATTGATAAAAGTGTTCGCTTCTACTAGTTTTTTAAGGCAAGGAATAACCAATACTATTTCTAAAAACAAAATTGAATTAGCTCCATTAGGAATAGTGAACGTAGGTGCAGCATTTAATCATAAATGGTTGGGTGTAGGTGCAACTTTAGGGCTTCCTTCAAATGACTTAGAAATTGCTAAAAAAGGAAAAACAACCCGTTTAGATTTAATGCTAAATATCTATAACAAACGATTCGTTATAGACGGATTTTATCAAAACTATAAGGGATATCATTTGGCTAATGCAAAAAATGTTGCCGAATGGAAATCGGACACACTTCCTCAGTTTGGTAATTTCAGACAAGAAGCATTAACAATTTCTGGGCTTTACATCGTAAATCATGAGAGATTTTCAGTAAAATCAGCTTTCGTTAAAAATGCAATTCAACTTAAGAGTGCAGGAAGTATTGTCGCTGGCTTTTTTTTTAATTATGATGCTGCAAGAAATTCTTCGGGGTTTTTAGATAATGATAGTATAAAAACTGAGTTAAAGATGGACTTTCCGTTCACAGCTTATTCAGCTGCTACGCTTGGTTCTTCTGTTGGTTATTCCTATAATTTTGTATTTTCAAAATATTGGTATGCCAATGCCACGCTTTCATTTGGTTTTGGGATGAATCAATTCAATGCAGATACCTTGGGTTATTCGGACTCAACGCAAACAATAATTTCTTCTGGTTCAAAAAGTAAGACATTAATAGGTACTCAATTATTGTTTAGGGCTTCTTTTGGCTATGAGCGTAATAATATGATAATAGGAATTAATTATATTGGAAATATGAGAGGAGTTACTGTTGATAATTATCAATTTAATCCATTTTGAAAGTATATGAGTTTGTTGTATCACCATTAATGATAAACTTAGTTTGATATTTTTCAAGAGAATTTTCCTCATAAGTTGAAATAATT
>PHDR01000046.1 GCA_002841035.1 Bacteroidetes bacterium HGW-Bacteroidetes-12
ATTATAAAAAATAGTAACTGTTGAAAGTGATGAATTAATATTAAAATAAGCAATAGAACCTTGACCTGAAGGCAATGTTGAGTTTTGAACGGAATCAGTAGTGGTAATATACAATCCTTTAAAGAACTGAGTGAAATTGGTGTTGTTCGCTAAATTTGTTCCGCCCGATTCGGCTAGTATTTTGTTTCCAAAAGTAGCTCCAAGATTAATTCTTAGATGAGGAGCTTTATTTTTGTTGTCGAATAAAGAGAAAACACTATCTTTTATGTTGGGTGTAAACGTAAGGCTAGTTATAGGTGTTGGGTCGTGAGCTAAAAATGTATTTGAAAAATAATTGGTGTTTTTGTCCATTTGTGTGGTAATTTCAAAAACATTTATTGATAAAGAAGAGAGGGTATCGCCATACATTCCTTGATATTGGAGTGTTAGTATGGCTGAATCTAAGGTTGCTCCAGTGCCAAAATCAACATTTAATCCGTTTAGAGTGATTTGAGAATAAATGGAAGAAGATGTTAATCCAAAAACTGGGTCGTTATATAAACCTAAAAGATTAAAGGCAGATAAATCTGTTCGAATAGAATCTTCACGAACAAGGCTAGTTATAATTGAAAAAGTATCAACAGCAACTAAATTTGCATTTCCACTATCAAATGTTGGAATTAGTTCTCCATCTTTCTTGCACGAGTTAAAAAAGAGGGTACTTAAAAAAAAGAGTGCGAAAAGCAAATTTGCTTTTCGCATAAAAAATAATCTATTTAGTTTCAATGGATTGTTATTGTTTATGAGTTTATAAGGTTTATAAGGTTTATGAGGTTTATGAGGTTTATAAGGTTTATGAGGTTTATGAGGTTTATGAGGTTTATGAGGTTTATAAGGTTTATGAGGTTTATGAGGTTTATGAGGTTTAGGAATTTAGCACAAAAAAACAGATTATTTGTACTAATTACTAATACCTAATTACTATTTTATTCAACTAATGCTTCCACATTTTCAAAAATCTCATCATAAAAATCAGAATAGGCATTGATGTAATCTTCTGGTGCTTGATAATCTAGTTTTGGTTTAGCAAAGTCATCAAAATGTTTTTGTAAGTCTTTATTGATTTCTTTGCTTGCTTTTATTACGGCATCAGAGGCATTCATAGCAGCTTTGTTAAGTCCAATAAAACAAGTGCTGCAAAAGTCTTTTGTTTTTTCTTCTTCCATGCCATCCATGTATGCTTTTTTAACCAGATTTTTGTTTAATTCACCTTTAAATTCGTTGTCATATAGTGAATAAACAATCTTTGCATTTTCAAAAACAGGGTCTTTGCTGTATGAGGTTTTTACATAAAGTGGAATGAGACTGGTCATCCAACCATGGCAATGAATAATATCAGGAACCCAGCCAAGTTTTTTAACTGTTTCTAACACTCCTCTTGCAAAAAAAATGGCTCTTTCATCATTGTCTTTAAAGAAATTTCCTGTTTTTTTATCGTGAAAAATGGCTTTTCGATCAAAAAAATCTTCACTATCAATGAAGTAAACTTGTAGTCGAGCTTGTTGAATTGATCCAACTTTTATAATAAGAGGATGATCATTATCGTCAATAACAAGATTCATCCCAGAAAGTCGTATTACTTCGTGTAATTGGTTTCTTCGCTCGTTAATGCAACCAAATTTTGGCATGAAAGTTCTAATTTCTCTTCCTTTTTCTTGGATACCTTGAGGTAGATGTCTTCCAATTGTTGCCAATTCACTATCTTCTAAATAAGGAGAAATTTCTTGGGAAATAAATAATACTTTTTTCTTTTTCATATGTAGATATTTATTGTGTTTTATATGTCATATGGAATACGCCATGTTATCTTCATCACTTGGTGAGTGCTTCGATTCGTGGCTATTTCATAGTTTCTAGTTTTATTATCTTCTGCTATTTTAAATTATATCAAAATAAAAAATAACCCTTATCTTTTAATAAGAAAGGAGAATTCTTTTTAATAAATGGTTAAGGCTTCTTGCTGCTTATTATCAATTGTGTAATCAACGAATAAGATTTAGATATTTAGTTTGTCAACTAAAAACAAGTCAATTCAGTAGAAAATAATGAACAGGCTCATGTTTAGTTTAGCAAAGTTACGACTTTTTATAACATTTGTCAAGTTAATTTTAATCATTCCTAAGATTTGTTGTTTTAACTTAGTATTTTTAATTTATTTTGTGCCTTTATTTTTGGTATGTTTGTTTTTAAAACCGTAAAAGAATTACAATATTTTCTAGCTACTGTTACTCCAAGTGGTATCGGTTTTGTGCCAACTATGGGGGCATTACATCAAGGACATATTTCGTTAATAGAAAAATCACAACAACAAAATGAGCTAACTGTTTGTAGTATTTTTGTGAACCCAACTCAATTTAACAAACAAGAAGATTTAATAAATTATCCTCGAAATGTTTCAGCAGATATTGAACTGTTACAGTGCTTAGATTGTGATAATGAAGAAAAAAGGGTTGTTTTATTTTTACCATCTGAAAATGAAATTTATCCAAAAAAAATAGAAAAAAGCTACGATTTTGGAAACTTATCATTGGTTATGGAAGCACAACATCGTCCGGGGCATTTCAATGGTGTAGCAATGGTTATCGAACGTTTTTTTTCTATTATTAACCCTACAAATGCTTATTTTGGCGAAAAAGATTTTCAGCAATTGGCTGTAGTTCGGAATTTAGTAAAGCAATTGAGGTTGCCAGTTCAAATTATTGGTTGTCCTATTGTTAGAGAAGCCAACGGATTAGCAATGAGTTCTCGTAACGAGCGATTAACACCCGAACAGAAAGAACAAGCAGCCAATATTTACAAGTTCTTGCTAGATGCCAAGCAACAAGCTAAAACGCTTACGGTAGGAGAGGTTAAAAATAACTTTATTAGTGCTATTAAAAACATACCAGTACTACAATTAGAATATCTTGAAATTGCTGATGGAAATACGCTTTTATCTATAAACGATTGGAGTGAAATCAATTATTGCGTTGCTTTTGTTGCTGTTTTTGTAGGTAATGTAAGGTTGATAGATAATGTTACTTTGTATAAAGATTAATTTTCTTTTTCCTTCTTCTCCAAATCTTTTTTATAAACGATAGTCCTGTAAGGGAAAGGAATTTCTATGCCTTCTTTATCAAAACGTTCTTTTATACTTTTTAATAAATCACATTTCATTTGAAATGCAGTTTCAAAGTTTTTGGCCCAAGCATAAGCTCTGAGTTTTACAGAATAGTCGGCTAATTCATAAACCACTACAGCTACTTTTGGAGTTAAGTTTTGTTTTATTTCTTTTGATGTTCTATTATCAAATATTAAAGGATGTTTTTCGCATTCAGTACGCATAATTTCAAAAGCCTTGTTTATATCAGAATCATAACTTATCCCAATTTCTATTCGATTTAGAATTTTGTTATCGGTAATAGAGCTATTAATTATAATATCATCACTTATTATACTGTTTGGAACTATTACACGCTCATTCTTGAAGTTTTTAATAATGGTATGGCGGAGTGTAATTTCTTCAACAGTTCCTATTCTGTTGTTGCTAATTTCAATCACATCTCCCACCCTAAAAGGTTTAAAAATTAAAATAAAAACTCCTGTAATGATGTTTGAAAAGGCTTTTTGAGATGCAAAACCAATGATAGCTGCTAAAATTCCTGCTCCAGCAAATAGGGCGGAACCGAAAGAACGTAATGAAGGTATATTTATGAAAACAATAATTATTGCTGCAAAATAGACGATAAAACTTAATGAATTTTTCAGGAAAGAAAAATTGGTGGGATCAACTTTAATATGTTCTGATGATTCTTTAATTAATCGGGAAGCTATTTTCCTAATAATGGAAACCAACAAAAATGCAACGATAAAAGTGCCTATTACAAGAATAGAGTATTTTACAGAATCATTTGCTAATAAAGTGTTCCAGTTAATTTTTTCGAGCACAATTTTTATAAATTAAGTAACACTTCTTCTGGGTTTTTACCTCCAAAAATAATGCTGCTTGGGTTTTCGAGCATTTCTTTTACTGCTTTTAGGAATCCTACAGATTCTTTACCATCAATAATTCTATGGTCGTAACTTAAGGCAACATACATAATGGGTCTAATTTCTACTTTTCCATTAATGGCAACTGGGCGTTCCACAATGTTGTGCATTCCTAAAATAGCACTTTGTGGAGGGTTAATAATTGGGGTGCTTAACATAGAACCAAAAACGCCTCCATTGGTAATGGTAAAAGTTCCTCCTTCCATATCTGAAATATCAATTTTTCCATCACGGGCTTTCACGGCTAGGCGTTTAATTTCGGCTTCAATTTCTGCTAAACTCATTTTTTCTGCATTTCTTAACACAGGCACCATTAATCCTTTTGGAGAACTTACGGCAATGCCTATATCTGCATAATCATGAAAAATCATTTGATCGCCATCTATCATAGCGTTTACGGCTGGAAATTGGCGTAAGGCTTCGGTAACCGCTTTTGTAAAAAACGACATAAATCCTAAGTTCACATCGTGTTTTTCTCTAAATTTATCTTTATACTGATTGCGTAAATCCATTACGGGTTTCATATCTACTTCGTTAAAAGTAGTAAGCATAGCTGTTTCGTTTTTAACGGCAACCAAACGCTGAGCAACTTTTCTGCGAAGCATACTCATTTTTTGTGTTTCTTCGTTTCTTGTCCCTCCCCAACCTGCTATTGATTCGGTGTTGATCCCACTCGTTAAATAAGCTTGTATATCGTTTTTGGTAATTTTTCCGTTGTTGCCGCTTCCTGCTAATTTTTTTGTGTCAATTCCGTTGGCAGCAATCATTTCTTTAGCTAAAGGAGTTGCTTTAACACTAACTGCTGCTTTTTCGGTTTTCGTGCTTCCCACTTCCGTCTTCTGACTTCCTACTTCCAACTTCGTGCTTCCCACTTCGGTCTTCGGACTTCCTGCTGGTCTTTCTGCTTTTGTATCAATTAAGCAAACCACAGCACCAACTTTAACCACATCGCCTTCAGCGGCTTTTAGCGTAATAATTCCAGCTTCTTCGGCAGGTAATTCTAGTGTTGCCTTGTCCGAATCAACCTCAGCAATTGCTTGGTCTTTCTCCACATAATCACCATCTTCTACTAACCATTGAGCAATTTCTACTTCTGTTATTGATTCTCCCGGAGAGGGAACTTTCATTTCTAATGCCATAATTTTATAGGTTTAATGTTTTCTTGATACTTTTATTTTTTTGTTTCATTTTTATCAGTATCCTCTTCCGAATTTTTATCAGTATTATCCTCCCCTTTTAAATAGTGCGGTAATTTTAGCCCAGCCATATCAAATAAATCGTTTAGTGGAGGTACTGTTTTCATCATCCCCGAAACAAAGTTGGCAGTAGAAGAATTTCCATCTTTTCCGTTTCCAGAATCCCAAACAGTTATTTTATCAATCTTAATATTCTTAACTGCTTCCACTTGTGTTCTAACTAATTCGGGTAATTTTTCTATTAATAGCAATTGGAATGCTTTACTAGGATCTCCACCTGCTGCTTCCACCACTTCTTTATAACCTTCGGCTTGTTTTGTTAATATTTCAAATAATCCTTTTGCTTCTGCTTCCATTTTTGCAAAAATAGCATCTGCCTCTCCTTTTGCGTTTTCTCTTATAGTTTCTGCGGCAGCTTGGGCTTCAATAATTGCTCTTTGTTTAGCAATTTCTGCTGGAACAACAATGTTGGCAATTTGTGTAGATCGTTCTCTTTCGGAACGTGCCAATTCCGCTTTTTGCTCAGCAACATACGATTCTTCTAATGCCTTTGCTTGTTGCACTTTTTCTGCCGACATAGCAATTCGTAATGATTCTGCTTCTTTTTCTCGTCTTTTAGCATCTGAATTGGCTATGTTTATTTTCGCTTCGTTTTCTCCTTGTATGGCAAATGCGTTGGCTTCTGAGGTTTTAATTCTGGTATCTCTTTGTGCTTCAGCCTTACCAATAGTTTCATCTCTTGCTGCAGTTGCTATACTTACCTCTCTATCTTTTTGAGTAATGGCAATTTTAACGTCTCTATCTCTGTGTGTTTCGGCAATTTGAGTGTCTTTTTCTCTGTCGGCTAAAGCTTTTCCTGTTTCTCCAATTTTTTCTTGTTCAGCAACACTCACTTTGGCTTCGTTTATTGCTTTTGCTGCTGCTTCTTTACCTAATGCCTCAATATAGCCCGATTCGTCTTTAATATCAGTAACATTAACATTTATTAATTTTAATCCTATTTTTTTTAATTCGCTATCCACATTTTTGGATATGTTATCTAAAAATTTATCTCTATCCGAATTTATTTCTTCAATTGTCATTGTTGCAATTACTAAACGTAGCTGACCAAATAAAATATCTTTAGCTAATTCCTGAATTTGTTCAGATGAGAGCCCTAATAATCTTTCTGCCGCTGTGTTCATACTATCTGGCTCGGTAGATATGGCTATTGTAAACCTGCAAGGCACATCAACCCTAATGTTTTGACGACTTAATGCGTTGGTTAGATTTGCTTCGATAGAAAGAGGTTTTAAATCTAAAAAAGCAAAATCTTGAATTACTGGCCAAATAAATGCTCCTCCTCCGTGAACACATTTTGCTGATGTTCCTCCTGTTTTTCCATAAATAACTAATATTTTATCTGAAGGACATCTTTTGTATCGAGATACTAGAGCCGAAATTGTTACAAATAATACTATTGCTGCTACAATTATTATTGCTATTGGTGTCATAAATTATCTAATTAAATGGTTTCTACTATTAAAATATTTTCGGATTCAATTTTTACAATTTTCACTAAAGTTCCTGGTGTTATTTTGTCATTTTCTGTCATTGCATCAAGCTCGTGAAACGAGCCGTTTACACTTATCATAATTTTACCTTTTCCCGTTTTTTTTTCGGGAATTGTTAAATAAACTTCTGCCGATTTATTTAGTGTTTGGGCTATTCTAAACGTGTTGTCTTCGGCTAACTTCTGTAATTGTTTAATAATGATAAAAAACATAAATAAAAACAAAACCCCCACAAAAAATGCTACAAGAATAAGAATAGTTTTGTTAGTTAAGCTATTGTAAAATGAAATTCCTGTCCAACTAAATCCCAATAAAAAATTAATTAAATTTCGAAGAGAGAAAAGTTGAAAAGGAGCATCGACACCATCAAAATCAACATCAACACCATCAGACGCATCTGCTCCAATAAAGGTCATTATGGTTTGTATAATAAATATAATACTACTAATAGACGCTACAATCCAAAATGTTTTAAGTAACGTGTCGAAGTGTTCAAATAGTTCCATCGAGATTGTTTATTAATTTAATTACTTTCATTTCTAATGCCATAATTTTATTTTTTGATGTTTAAATCTTCTGTCTTCCCACTTCCAACTTCTGTCTTCCGACCTCTAACTCACCAACGCATTTTCAAAAATTTTATTAATAATTGCTGTGTGTCTTGCTAAGTGGGCTTTTGATGAGCCTGTTGCTGGTGCTCCGCTTTCTCTGAGTGAAATTACCTCTAGTTTTAAATGAGAAAGGTGCCGCATTAAATGACTCCAAGCTCCCATATTTTCTGGCTCTTCTTGTGCCCAAATTATTTTTTTAGCATTGCTGTATTTTGCAATTATTTTTTCTATTTGTTGTGTTGGCAATGGATATAATTGTTCTATCCTAACCAAAGCAATGTTAACAATATTATTTTCTTCTTTTTTAGCTAATAAATCGTAATAAAATTTACCTGTACACAATACCAACGTATCAATTTCATTAACTTTTGCCGTTGCATCATCTATTATTTCTTGAAAAACTCCATTTGCTAAATCATCAATAGTAGAAACACATTTTGGATGCCTTAATAAACTCTTAGGTGTAAATACAACAAGTGGTTTTCTAAAATTCCAATTTAATTGCCGTCTTAAAATATGGAAAAAATTGGCGGGTGTTGAGCAATTAGCAACTTGCATATTGTTTTCGGCACAAAGTTGTAAAAAGCGTTCCATTCGTCCGCTTGAGTGTTCAGCACCTTGTCCTTCGTAGCCATGAGGCAGCAGCATTACTAAGCCATTTTGCGTTTTCCATTTTTCTTCGGCAGCACTTAATAATTGGTCAATAATAATTTGAGCTCCATTGTTAAAATCGCCAAACTGAGCTTCCCAAATGGTTAATGCGTTTGGGCTAGCCATTGCATATCCATATTCAAAACCTAAAACACCATATTCCGAAAGTAGTGAATTGTAGATGTATAAAGGAGCTTGGTCTTTAGAAATATTGTTTAGTGGAGTGTATTCCTCTTCCGAATCTTCTACTTTAACAACAGCGTGTCGGTGCGAAAATGTGCCTCTTTCCACATCTTGTCCCGAAAAGCGAATAAGATGTTTATCTGCCAATAAGGTAGCGTAAGCCAATAGTTCACCCATAGCCCAATCCAGTTTATCATCAACAACCATTTGCTTTCTTGCTTCAAAAAGCCGATCAAGTTTGGTAATAAATTTTTTATCTTTTGGCAAGGTATTAATCTTGTCTGCCAATTCAAGTAATTTCTTTTTATTGTAAGATGTATCTGGAGAGGTTAAAAAAGAATCTTTATTGCTTGCTTCAAAACCTTCCCAAGTTCTGTTTAAAAAGTGAGTTACACTTGCTCTTTCAATTTGTTTTGCATCGTCTAATCGTGCTTGTAATAAATTATTAAACGCACCTTCTTCTTCGGCAGATTTATCTTTGCTTATAATTCCTTCGTTAATTAATTTATCTAAATATAAATCTCTAGGGTTTTTGTGTTTTGCTATGGCTTTATAAAGTAGTGGCTGCGTAAATTTAGGTTCATCACCTTCATTGTGTCCGTATTTTCTATATCCTAAAATATCAATAAAAACATCTTTATGAAATTTTTGTCGGTATTCTATAGCAAACTGAATGGATTGAATAACGGCTTCAACATCATCACCATTAACGTGCAGCACAGGCGATAGTGTTACTTTTGCTACATCGGTGCAATAAGTGCTTGATCGTCCATCGGTATAGTTGGTAGTGAACCCTATTTGGTTATTTACAACTATGTGTAAAGTTCCGCCTACTTTATAACCATCAAGTTGAGCCATTTGCACTACTTCATATACCACACCTTGCCCAGCTATGGCAGCATCTCCATGAATAATAATAGGAACTATTTTGTTTTCGTCTTTCAGATAAACATCTAATTTAGAGCGGGTAATTCCTTCAACCACCGGGCCAACTGTTTCTAGGTGCGATGGGTTTGGGGCTAAGGTCATGTGCACCTCATGTCCGTTGTCGGTTTTTAAATCACACGAATACCCTAAATGGTATTTTACATCGCCATCAAAAAGATTATCTTCATATTCTTTACCCTCAAATTCACTAAAAATTTTTTCATAAGTTTTATTAAAAATATTTGCCAACACATTTAATCGCCCTCGGTGAGCCATTCCAATAATAAATTCTTTGATGCCGATGTCGGCACCTCTTTCAACCACTGCATCTAATGCTGGTATAAGTGCTTCGTTGCCTTCGAGCGAAAATCGTTTTTGCCCTACAAATTTGGTATGTAAAAATTTTTCAAAAACTACTGCTTGATTCAGCTTGTGTAAAATATGTTTTTTGTCTTTTTCAGAAAATTTAGGTCTATTTTTCAGTTCAATTTTTTCTCTTATCCAAGCAACTTCTTCGGGTTGGCGAATGTACATATATTCTATACCCACCGAGCCACAGTAGGTTAATTCGAGGTGTTCAACAATGTCTTTTAATTTAGCAGCTCCTATTCCCACTTCGTTTCCTGCCTGAAAAACAGTTTCTAAATCGGCTTGTGTTAAACCATAATTTTCAATGGCTAATGTTGGGGCATAAGTTCTTCTGGCTCGAACGGGATTTGTTTTTGTAAATAAATGACCACGAGAACGATACGCATTTATTAGTTCAATTATTTTAAACTCTTTATCAAATCCTTCGGGAACATCGGTGTCGTAGTTTTTACGAGCAAACTCAAATCCTTCAAAAAATTTTCGCCAACCTTCGCTTACGTTGGCTGGGTTTTGGATGTATTGCTGGTAAAAATCTTCAATTACAGCTCCATCTGCATTGCTTAAATAGGAATGTTTGTCCATACCTTAGTGTTGAATTTTTGAATGAACAAAAGTAAATAAAATATCCGTATTAATAATTGAACAATAGGTAGTAATTCAATAATATTTTTTAATTTTAGACTTCATTTTTATAAAAAATAGTTATGTCATTAAAAATTAATTCATTTAAAGAATATCAAGAACAATATCAACAAAGTGTAGAAAACCCCGAAGCCTTTTGGGATAGAATTGCCAACACCTTTACTTGGCAAAAAAAATGGAACAAAACCCTTGAATGGGAATTTAAAACGCCATCAGTTAAATGGTTTGTAAACGGTAAATTAAACATTACCGAAAATTGTTTAGATAGGCATTTGGCAACACAACCCAATAAAACTGCCATTATTTGGGAACCCAACAATCCCGATGAAAAAGTTGTGAAGCTTACCTACAAAGAATTACACGAAAAAGTGTGTGCTTTTGCTAACGTATTGAAAAAAAATGGAGCCAAAAAAGGAGATAGAATTTGTTTGTATATGCCTATGGTACCCGAATTGGCAATTGCTACGTTGGCTTGTGCCAGAATTGGAGCAATTCATTCAGTAGTTTTTGCAGGTTTTTCTGCCAAAGCCCTTGCCGATAGAATTAATGATGCGCAGTGCAACATTGTAATTTGTTCTGATGAATCTTATCGGGGTGCTAAAACCATACCTATTAAAACGGTAGTTGATGAAGCATTGCAGCAATGCACTTCGGTAAAAACCAATATAGTACTAAAAAGAACAGGCGGAAATGTTGCTTTTAACACTACCCTTGATAAATGGTGGCACGAAGAAATGGAAAAAGTTACTTCAAATTGCAATGTTGAGGTAATGGATGCCGAAGACCCTTTGTTTATCCTTTATACTTCAGGCTCAACAGGGCAACCAAAGGGAATTTTGCATACCACAGGCGGTTATATGGTTTACGCTCAATATTCGTTTCAAAATGTTTTTCAATACAATAATACTCCTCCTTCGGGGAATTCGGAGGAGGCTGATATTTATTGGTGTACTGCCGATATTGGTTGGATAACAGGTCATTCTTACATTGTTTATGGTCCATTGTTGGCTGGAGCAACAACGGTACTATTTGAGGGCGTACCCACTTGGCCCGATGCAGGGAGGTTCTGGGAAATTATTGACAAGCATAAAGTAAACATTTTTTATACCGCTCCAACCGCAATAAGAGCATTGCAAGCGTGCGATTTATCTTTTGTAAATAAGCACAATTTAACTTCATTAAAAGTGCTAGGAAGTGTGGGTGAACCCATAAATGACGAAGCCTGGGAATGGTATCACAAACATATTGGCAAAGGAAATTGCCCTATTGTGGACACTTGGTGGCAAACTGAAACAGGTGGAATTATGATTTCTCCACTGGCAAACATAACTCCTCTAATTCCTTCTTATGCAACACTTCCGCTGCCTGGTATTCAGCCTTGCATTGTTGATGCTGATGGTAATGAACTTACAGCAACCGAAACAGAAGGCAATTTGTGTATTAAATTTCCTTGGCCTTCCATGCTAAGAACCATTTATAACGACCACGAACGCTGTAAACTCACCTATTTTTCTACTTATAAAGGATATTATTTTACAGGCGATGGTTGCCGAAGAAATGCAGACGGAATGTATAGAATTACAGGCAGAGTAGATGATGTAATTAATGTTTCGGGACACCGAATGGGAACTGCCGAAGTGGAAGACGCATTAGATGAACACAAAAACGTGATAGAATCGGCTGTGGTAGGCTATCCGCACGACATAAAAGGACAAGGTATTTATGCCTATGTAATTTGTGCTAAAGAGGTGAACGAAAATGAATTGCGAAAAGAATTATTAGAGTTAGTAACCAAAGAAATTGGACCTATTGCCAAACCCGATAAAATTCAAATAGTGCAAGGATTGCCCAAAACCCGCTCTGGAAAAATTATGCGTAGAATTTTACGAAAAATTGCCGAAGGCGACACTTCCAACTTAGGCGACATTAGCACACTGCTCGACCCAGATGTGGTGGAAGATATTAA
>PHDR01000047.1 GCA_002841035.1 Bacteroidetes bacterium HGW-Bacteroidetes-12
ATCGCAGAATTTCTAAATTCTATTTTAACCATAGAGGCACAGAGGTTACGGAGAAACCAAAATTTATAAGTATTCTTAAGTATTAATAAGTACTCCTAAATACTAAATACTCTGTCTCCTAAAAACAAACATTCCAAAAACGGTTGCCGCCAACAATAAAAAAGCACCTATTTGATGCACAACCCCTAACCAAACAGGAACGGCATATACTAAGGTAAATACGCCTAATAAAAATTGCATAAAAACAATAGTCAACACTATTTTCAAACTCAATAATTGGATGTTGGTTAACTCATTTTTGGCTGCCTGAAACCAAATAAACACAACCAATCCTACTACTATAATTGCCAAATAACGATGAATGAATTGTACTCCTGCTAAGCCTTCAGTGAAGTTTTTCCAAACAGGGGATATCGCAAAAACAGCGTCATTAATCCATTGGTTTTCCATTTTTGGCCATGTGTTCATTATGAATCCTGCATTTAAACCAGCAACGAAAGCTCCATAAACAATTTGAATAATTAATATAATTAAAAGCACATTCATGCTTTTTGAGAGGGATGGGAAATAGGTATGTTTAGGCGTAATGTTTTCAACCAAACCAAGTGCTACCCAAAATGTGTAAGCAAAAGTTAAAAAAGCAGTAACAAGATGAATTGCTAGCCTGAAATGACTTACATCTGGGTCTTTATTCAATCCACTTTCCACCATCCACCAACCAAAAAAACCTTGTAGTGCACCCATTCCAAGCAAAATAACACATTGAATTATCATTTTTTTTGATAATCTCTTTTTAAGTAAAAAATAAATAAAAGGAATAATAAAAACCAAACCAATAATTCTTCCAAGTAAGCGATGCAAGTATTCCCAAAAGAAAATAGATTTGAATTCATCTAAGGTAAAATGCGTATTTACAATCTGATATTCAGGAAATTGCTTGTATTTATCAAATATTTCTAACCATTGAGCCTCATTTAAAGGTGGTATTATGCCCATAATCAATTTCCACTCAACCATTGAAAGTCCAGAATTGGTTAATCGAGTGATTCCGCCAATTATTACCATCAAAAAAATGAGTAAACACCCTGAAATTAACCAATAAAATATTGATTTATTCTGATTTTGTATTGAGATATTCATTTTCCAAAATTACTTCTTAAAAATTGTAAAAAACCAAGAATTTTTAAGTTTTTCAACATCCAAAAGCATCAGTAATGCGATTAACAAAAACAACGTAGTGAAAATTTTATATCGTACAATAGCACCCATAATTGGAGTAGTTAATCCTATAATTAATGCAGAAGTAATTGCATAAAGCAAGCAAAAATAAAATATTGACGGATGAGCCATTGTTTTTTTTCTAAAAAATAAAACAACAAACAGTAAAATAAAAAATAAGCTATTTTCTAATGCACTAAATAGCGTAAAAACAGAATAGCTCTCCCACAAAAAAGGTCGAAGCAATACATTTATAAGTGCTTCTGGCATAAATAAAAAGACATCAGAAATAGAATTGAATTTTGGTTGGTTAATAGCACTTCCTACATCTACTTTTTCCACCAAGTAAATAAAATCTTGCTGTTTATTGATTAATATAGAAAATGGATTATAATCTACTGTAAAAAAGACCATTAAGAAGCTAATTGCAATTAAAATAAATATTGTTGCTGCATAACTATAAAAAGCACTAAAGGTTGTTTTTTTGTGCATAACATACCCTATCAAACAAGGGATGATAGCAGCAATAACACTCAACTTAGTAAATATCATAAGCATTGAAGTTATTAATACAACCAACACGCTTTGTAAGGAATATTTATCAGAAAGTTTGAAAAAATGGATTAAAAAGAAGCCCAACGCAAAAATAATAATTCCTTCTTTTAGTAAACCAGAACCCCAAAACAACAGTGATGGAATAAAACAAATTGTCAAGAAAAGTATTTTTTTTGTTGATTGAAAAAAAGGCAGAAATGCTTTGTAAATAGCTACCAAACCAACTAGAGCAACAAAATTTATAAAAACATTATGTACGTGATAAAAACCAAAAGAAAACAGACGAACAAACATATTAAAGCGAATTATTATATGCGTATCGCTCAAAAAATTACTATTATTTACCCTGTACCAATAGCCCATTTTGGAGTAATACTGTTCGTGAAAATAAGCTGTGTTGAAGTCTAATCCAAATAGCATTTGAAAAAAATCAATTGGATTACTTTTAATAGATGCGAACAAAATTTTACTATCATCAAAATACTTAAAAACATCTGCTGTAACTCTATCTGTATAGTAATAAGTATAAATCATAGTAATTAATATGCTAATAATCACTTTTACACCAAATAACAATATTACCCAATAAGACGGAATAGATATTTCTTTAAAAAAAGAAAGTTTGCTTATGAGGAAGCAAAAAATTATAAAATAAAATATGGTAAGAAAAATTTCCAATTAGAATAAGTTAAAAAAATAAAAGTACTATAATTTTTGAATTACGAGTTACGAGTTACGAGTTACGAGTTACGAGTTACGATTTACGAGTTACGAGTTACGATTTACGAGTTACGAGTTACGAGTTACGATTTACGAGTTACGATTTACGATTTACGATTTACGATTTACGAGTTACGAGTTACGATTTACGAGTTACGATTTACGAGTTACGATTTACGAGTTACGATTTACGAGTTACGATTTACGATTTACGATTTCTGATTTACGAATTGTTAATAGTATTTTTGTGTAATGACAATTAAAGAACGCTACGAGCATTTTATTGCTTATTTTATTAAACATCAACCCGTTGCAGAAACGGAATTACACTATAGCAATCCTTACGAACTGTTGGTTGCTGTAATTTTATCAGCCCAATGCACAGATAAAAGGGTGAATATTGTTACGAAAGATTTGTTTGAGCGTTTTCCAACTGCAAATGAATTGGCAGCAGCCGATGTTGAAGAAGTATTTGAATATATTCGCAGCATCAGTTATCCAAACAACAAAGCAAAACACTTAGTTGGTATGGCTAACATATTGGTAAACAACTTCAAAAACATAGTTCCTTCAGATATTGATGAATTACAGACTATGCCAGGTGTAGGTAGGAAAACAGCCAATGTAATAGCAAGTGTAATCTACAACAAACCAACAATGGCGGTAGATACACACGTTTTTAGAGTTGCCAACCGAATAGGTTTAACTATCAATGCAAAAACCCCACTTGCAGCAGAAAAACAATTGGTAAAACACTTGCCCGAAGAAGTAATTCCTATTGCTCATCATTGGTTAATATTGCATGGAAGGTACATTTGTGTTGCACGTAAACCTAAATGCGAAAAGTGTGCATTGACAAATTTTTGTGAGTATTATGAAGAAGTTTGTAAAGTAGAAAGTTTATAAAGTCTTAAAGTCTAATGTCTTAAAGTTTGAAGTCTTAAAGTCTAATATCTTAAAGTCTAATATCTTAAAGTTTGAAGTCTTAAAGTCTAATGTCTAATTACAACAGAAATTCAGTATAATTATCTGCATGAATAATCTTTGCATTACTTTCTGGATAGGCATTTAAGAATGTTTTTGTTATGCGATGCTTTTTTTTAGTTGCCCATTTAAACTCAAAGGCATTTAATATTCCATCTTTTTCTTCAAGGTAATCAATTTCTTGTTTGTCTTTTGTTCTCCAAAAATAAGTATTGCCATAAAAATTAGCATATTGATTGCGTTTCATTCGTTCAGAAACAAGGTAATTTTCCCATAATGCACCAATATCTTGCCTTCCTTCCAATAGTTGAAAAGATGATATTAACGAATTCCGAATACCATTATCATAAAAATAAATCTTTTTAGAGGATTTTAATTCGTTTCTCAAATTTCTACTAAAGGAATGAAGTCGAAAAACAATAAATGATTTTTCTAATAATTGAACATACGATTCTACTGTTTTGCTATCCAGTCCAATTAAATTACCTATTTCATTATAAGACACCTCGTTTCCCACCTGATAAGCCAACGCTTGTAGCAATTTTACTAATTTTTCAGGTTTTTTAATCGTTTCTAGCATCAATAAATCACGATATAAATAACTATCCGACAGCAATTTTAGCACTTCTATTTCATTGCCTTGATTATTAACAACTTCAGGATAAGAACCAAAAACCAATCGAGTGTTTAACATTCTTTTCTCAATGATTTCTGAAAAATGAGTTGCTAATTCGTTGAATGAAAATGGATAAAGATAAAATTCATATTTTCTTCCTGTGAGTGGTTCATTTGTTTTATTTTGGAGTTCAAAAGCAGAAGATCCTGTGGCTACAACCTGAATTTCAGGATAAGTATCAATTAATAATTTTAATGCTAACCCAATTTCATTAATATTTTGAGCCTCATCAATAACAACTAACTTTTTTTCGCCAATAAGTGCTTTTAATGAAGTTGACGTTGGGTTTTTAAACCTTTCTTTGATATCAAATTCATCTGCATTTAACCATATTGATGGTTCAGGGTGTTCAGCTATAATTTTTTTTAATAAAGAAGTTTTTCCTGTTTGGCGGGCTCCTATTAACATAATAGTCTTTCCTTTAAAGAGTTTTTCTTTAATTTTATTTTCTATACTTCGTTGTATCATTTACAGTAATTTTAACAAAAATACAACTTTTTTGGAATTGAATCCAAAAATATATCAACTTTTTTGGAATTGAATCCAAAAATATATCAACTTTTTTGGAATTTGAGCTTTTGTTGGGTCTTCACGAACAAAAGAAATATCGTTTGTGATGACACAAAAATTAGAGACAGGAGAATAGAGATTAGAGATTCCTTCACTTCATCCCGTCCCGATAACTATCGGGAGCTTTCGGGATTTCGTTCGGAATACTAAAACCTAACACTTATCTACTAAATTAACCACTCATATTAGTATTTTACCATTAATGTAATTGCTCATATAAAAAACAATTCTTTTTATTACTTTCGCTCGAACAAATTATTATTATAATAAATCTAGTTACAAATGAAGAAAATTTTAATCTCAACTGCCTTATGCTTAGGATTAATAAGCGTTAATGCACAACAAGTAAATAAAATTAAGTTTGAACAATACAAGCTTGATAATGGACTAAATGTTATTTTACATCAAGACAAAACAACGCCAATAGTTGCTGTAACGGTTTTGTATCATGTGGGTTCAAAAAATGAAGATCCAAGTAGAACAGGATTTGCTCACTTTTTTGAACACCTATTATTTGAAGGTTCTGAAAACATTGGAAGAGGAGAGTACATGAAAACAGTTTCAGCTAATGGTGGAATCTTAAATGCAAATACTTCTTTTGATAGAACATTCTATTTTGAAATATTACCATCAAATCAATTAGAATTGGGTTTATGGATGGAAGCAGAACGAATGTTGCACGCAAAAATTGACGAAATTGGTGTGGAAACGCAACGAGAAGTAGTAAAAGAAGAATACCGTCAGTCTTACGATAACCGTCCTTATGGTTCTTTTATCATGGAAATGTTTGGAAGAGCATTTGAAAAACATCCTTACAGCTGGGTTCCAATTGGCTCATTAGAACACTTAAATCAAGCCAAAATTGAAGAGTTTAGAGATTTTTATAAAACTTGGTATGTACCAAACAATGCTACATTATCTATTGCAGGTGATTTCGATATTAAACAAGTGAAACTATGGATAAACAAGTACTTTTCAACCATTCCTAAAGGAACAAAAGAAATGAAACGACCAACTATTGTTGAGCCAATTAAAAACAAAGAAATAAGAGATACTGTTTATGACAACATTCAATTGCCTGCAGTAATGATGGGCTACCACACTCCTGCTCAAGGAACTCCAGATGCTTATGCTGTTGAAATGTTAGCTCAAGTTTTATCACAAGGAAATAGCTCTCGATTACAAAAAAGTATTGTTGATGAGCAACAAAAAGCCTTATTTGTTGGAGCATTTCCATTTCCTACTGAAGACCCAGGATTATCGTTGATGTTTGGAATAGTTAATATGGGAGTTTCTATAGCCGACCTCGAAGCAGCTATTGACGCTGAAGTTGAAAAAGTACAAAAAGAATTGATTTCAGAAGACGAATTTCTTAAAATGAAAAACCAAATAGAAAGCAATATGATTTCTCAAAATGCTAAAATAGAAGGAATTGCAGAGAATTTAGCTAACTATTTTGTATATTATGGTGATGCAAACTTAGTAAATACTGAAATTGATCGCTATATGAAAGTAACCCGAGAAGATTTAAAAAGAGTTGCTAATGAATACTTTAGAAAAGACAATAGAGTGGTATTACATTATCTTCCAAAAAAATAAGCACTAGTTAAACGAAATTTCAACCATTAAATTATAGATATGAAACATTTAAGCACATTACTATTAGCACTAATATTTATTACAGGTCTAAATGCCCAAAAATTAGACAGAAGCAAAAAACCTGCTCCTGGACCTGCTCCTGTAATCAACATTGGCAAGCCAGCAACATTTACGCTTCCAAACGGATTAAAAGTTTTTGTAGTTGAAAACCATAAATTACCAAGAGTTGCTTTTTCATTAAGCCTAGATATTGACCCAATTTTAGAAGGAGATGCCGCTGGTTTTGTTGATGCAACAGGTCAGTTATTAGAAAGAGGAACAAAAAACCGCACAAAACAACAATTGGATGAAGAAATTGATTTTATTGGAGCTTCAATAAGTACATCTTCAAAAGGCGTTTACGCTGCTTCCTTAAAAAAACATCAAGACAAATTATTAAATATTATGTCTGATATTATTTTAAATGCTGATTTCAAACAAGAAGAATTAGATAAAATTATTACCCAAACTAAATCAGGGTTAGCATCTTCCAAAGATGATCCAGATGCAATTGCAAGTAATGTTAAATCGGTGTTGTTGTATGGAAAAAAACATCCTTATGGAGAAGTTGTTACAGAAGAAAGCGTTGAAAAAGTAACATTAGAGCAATGTAAAAAATATTACACCACCTATTTTAAACCAAATGTAGCTTACTTAGCTATTGTTGGTGATGTTACAGTTGCAGAAATAAAACCATTAATAGAAAAATATTTTGCAAATTGGGAAAAATCAGACGTGCCTGTAAATAAATACAAAACTCCATCTACACCTTCAAAAACAACGGTTGCTTTTGTGCATAAAGAAGGAGCAACACAATCAGTTATAAACATTACTTATCCAATCAATTTAAAACAAAACAATCCTGATGTAATTAAAGCTCAAATGATGAACTCCATATTAGGAGGAAGTGCTACAGCTCGTTTGTTTATGAACTTGAGAGAAACTTATGGCTATACGTATGGAGCATATTCAAGAATTAGTGCTGATGAAATAGTAGGAAATTTTAACGCTTTTGCGAAAGTTAGAAATGAGGTTACTGATAGTGCTTTAACACAATTTATGGTTGAGCTAAACAGAATTGTTGATGAAAAAGTTACTGATGAAGAATTGCAAAACATAAAAAATTATATGTCTGGCACATTTGCTTATTCCTTGCAAGATCCTCAAACCATTGCACGATTTGCAATCAACACCGAAAAATATAAATTACCAGCCGATTATTATGCTACCTATTTAAAACAAATTGCTGCCGTAACCATTGATGACATCAAAGAAATGGCTGAAAAATATATCAAACCAAGCAATGCTCTTATTTTAATTGTTGGTGATAAAAAAACAGCAGAAAAATTAACTTCTTTTGATGCAGAAAACAAAGTAAGTTTTTACGATACCTATGGAAATGATTTTATAGACTTAAAACCAGCTCCAGCAGGTGTTACAGCAAAAACAGTTATTGACAACTACATTGTTGCCAAATACGGTTTACCAAAAGGGAAAGCGTTAGACAAAAAATTAAAAGGAATAAAAGACATTACGGTAAAAATGGATGCCACTATTCAAGGGCAAACCATTAGTGTTACTCGTTACCAAAAAGCACCAAACAAATTTGCAAATGCAATGGCAATGGGAACTATGGTAATACAAAAACAAACCTTTAATGGAACCACTGGTAAAGTTAGTGGAATGCAAGGAAACAAAGATGTTACAGGAGATGATTTGGATGATTTAAAATTAAGTTCTATCCTTTTCTTAGACACTAAATATGATGAAAATGGCATTACCTATGAACTAATCGGTGTGGAACCAATTAACGGAAAAGATGCCTACAAAATGATACAAACCAAACCAAATGGTGATACTGAAACAGAATGGTATGATGTTGTTTCTAACCTAAAAGTGAAATCTTTATCCGTTCAAGAAAATGAACAACTAGAAGATCCTATTACTGTAATTACAGAGCTTTCTGATTACAAAGCAGTAAATGGAATTCAATTTGCTCATAAAACAAAACAATCATTTGGTCCTCAAGCATTAGATATGGTTGTAACTTCAATTGAAATTAACACTAAATTAGGCGATGAGGTTTTTGAATAACTATTTCTACTTTTGACATTAAAAGGACATGAATAATTCATGTCCTTTTTTTATTTTTACAATCCTATTTATTGATTATTTAATCATGTTCTCTCAAAAGAAACAACTTCTTAAAATCATTGCATGGTCATTACTTTCATTGCTATTAATAATTTTTTTTTCTAATTTATTGATTATTCAATCTACAAAAAAACTTATTTACGATGATGTTTCTATAATTCCCAATAAACATGATGTTGGTCTGCTTTTAGGAACAAGTGAATACACAACTAAAGGACGAACCAATTTGTTTTTTAAATACCGAATCGAATCTGCTGCTCAATTGTATCATGCAGGGAAAATAAAACACATTATTGTTAGTGGTGATAATAGTTTGTTGGAATACAACGAACCACGACAAATGGCAAAAGCTCTTCGTAAATTAGGCATTCCTGACAGTGTTATTACCTTAGATTTTGCAGGTTTTAGAACATTAGATTCTGTGGTAAGATGCAAAAAAGTTTTTGGACAAACTAATTTTGTAATTATTTCGCAACAATTCCATCTTGAAAGAGCGTTGTTTATTGCTAAAAAACATGATATTGATGCAATAGGTTTTGCAGCAAAAACGCCTCCTGATAACTATTCTTTTAAAACACAAGTACGAGAATACCTTGCAAAAACATTAGCCCTTATTGATTTGTATATTTTAAATACCAAGCCAAAATTTTTAGGAGAAGAGATAAAAATAAATTAATAGTTAAGGAAAAAGATTTCTACTTACCTGATTTCGGGTTACTTACTTTTCAACCAATACTTTTTTTCCTTTACTTTTTCTAATTCTGCAACTCACTACTTTATATTCTGGACCCCCTGCTGGTGAGAGTTTAGCGTAGCGTAACTCGTTCCATTTATAATTCAATTAAGTCTAACATTACTTTTTCCCCTGCAAATGTCTTTGCACTACTATATTTCCAATCGCAAATATCTGTAACAAATCCTACTGTTACTGGGTTGTTGTGGATATAGTCAATTTTTTGTTCAATAACTTCATTGCTCCATCACTATTTGGAAATCTTGATGCTAGTCAATCTGGCTCAGCATTAATAACAATTGCTGCAATTACTTCTGCACAAGATGTAAATATTACTACTAATTCACTTCCCGTACAACGCTTTGTTGTGGGTAAAGATTGGGGAATTAATACTAATTTAATAGACCCAATTACCATTACGAACCGAAACGCCTTTTCATGGCAAAATGTAGATATCACTAATATGTTAATGAACGCCTAAAACCTTCTTTTTTGATACTACTAATGTTTATGGAATGAATTTTAGTAATAAAAAACAATACGGATTTATTGCTCAAGAAGTGGAATTAATTTTACCAGAATTGATTGAAAACTTAACAAAAGATGCAGTAGTTGATTCATCTCAAAATGTGATTTCACAAGCAATTAATTACAAAACGCTAAACTATAATGCTTTTATTGCTATTTTAATGAAAGGTATGCAAGAGCAACAAAGTACCATCGATAGTTTGATGGATGCTGTTGAAACTTTGTCTAATTGCGTAAACAATGCCAACATTTGTAACGAAGATAACAGAACAAGTAATAATGAAAATGGTAAAGGACAAGTTATTAAATTAGAAAACATAAACGCAATCATTCTTCAGCAAAACTTGCCTAACCCTTTTGCAGAAAGCACGCAAATTAACTATGTTATTCCTGCCGATGTGCAAAAAGCTACCTTACTGTTTTACGATATGAATGGCAGAATTATTAATGAAGTAAACATCAACGAACGAGGCAACGGAACACTTACTGTGTATGGCGAAAACCTTGAAAAAGGAATTTATACCTATTCGCTTATTGCTGATGGCAAACTCATTGCTACAAAAAAAATGGTGAAAAAGTAAGGTTTTAAATTACCTTTTAAACAAAATCCAACTTTGAAAAAATCAAAGTGGGATTTTTCTTTTATTCTTCTACCAAAACACGTTTTCCTTTACTTTTTCTAATTCTACAACTCACTACTTTATATTCTGGACACATGGCTTCGCTATCGTGTTCGTTTGAGGTAATGTTGTTTAGCATAATTTCAGGAAAATGGAATGTTGAACTTAAAATACCAGGTTTCACCTCATCGGTAATTTTTGCTTTAACGTCAACTTTTCCTCTCGGGCTTTCTATGCAAACCATATCACCTTCTTCAATAAAGTTAGTTTTAGCATCTTCAGGGTGAATTAATAAAACATCTTCTGTAAGAATTTCTACATTTCCCGTTCTTCTGGTCATAGCTCCACAGTTGTAATGTTCTAATTCACGATTGGTGGTTATTATATATGGATAATCCTTTCCGTGTGTTTCAATTTCATTACTTTCTTCAAACGCAAAAAATTCAAATTTACCTTTACCTCTTTTAAAACCTTTAATATGCATCATTTTAGTGTCAGAACCATCAGCAAGCACGGGCCATTGTTTACCATTATTGCCTAATTCATCCCATTTAACACCAGCAAAAAATGGAACAATTTGCGAAATTTCTTTTAACATGTTATCAGCTGTATAATCACATTGTTCATATCCCATTTTACGCATCATTTCCACAATAATTTGTCCATCAGGTTTAGTGCCTTCTATTGGTTCAACTACTTTTTGTACACGTTGTATTCTTCGTTCTCCATTAGTAAAAGTTCCTTCTTTTTCAAGAAATGATGATGCTGGTAAGAGCACAGTTGCCATTTTAGCTGTTTCGGTCATAAATAGTTCTGAAACTATTAACATATCTAAACTTGCCATAGCTTTCATCACTTTTTGTGTATTCGGGTCTGTTTGAACCACGTCTTCACCAATAATCCACAATGCTTTTAAATTTCCATTGATGGCAGCATCAAACATTTCTGGAATTTTGTAGCCAACATGGCTAGGTACTTTTACCCCATAAAACTGATTGTATCGTTGATTAAATTCAGGGTTGGTAACATCTAAATATCCTGCTCCTTGGTGAGGTTGGGCTCCCATGTCGGCAGCTCCTTGCACATTGTTTTGCCCTCTTAATGGATTTACTCCTGCTCCTTTTTTCCCTACATTTCCTGTTATCATTGCCAAATCAGAAATTAATTGAACTGTAAATGTTCCTTGTGTATGTTCGGTTACTCCTAATCCATGAAACTCCATAGCTGCATTGGCTTTAGCATAAGCCATTGCTGCTTCTCTCACTAAGTTTTTATCAACTCCTGTAATTTTTTCTAATTCGTTGATGTCTAATTTTAGGATTTCTGCTTTCATTTCTTCGTAACCCTCACACCTGCTTTCTATAAATTCTTTATCTTCTAACCCTTCAAGGATAATGAAATATAACATCATATTCAACAATGCCACATTGGTTCCTGGACGCAATTGTAAGTGATAGGTAGCATATTTGGCTAATTCTATTTTTCTTGGATCAACAACAATCCAATAGAGATCAAACACACCATCAGTTAGAGCCCGTTTACCAATACAATAAAAACCTATTGCTGTTTCATCGAGTACGAATACAAAAGTTATATAAGGATTATCATTCACTTCTTTTATAGACTCATCTATTAGCTCGATGGCAACTTCCTTTTCTTCAGCAGAAAAGCCTTCATTG
>PHDR01000420.1 GCA_002841035.1 Bacteroidetes bacterium HGW-Bacteroidetes-12
GGTTTTGTCCATAAGAAGAACGATACTTCATTCTTCCAATATAACGAACTAATTCATGATGTAATCCGTGTATTCCAAGGTCTATACATGTTTTTTTGCCAATTTCAATAATCTCTTGTTCAATTTGTTTTTTTGTTTTGGCGACTATTTCTTCGATACGTGCAGGATGGATACGTCCATCAGTAACTAATTTGTGAAGTGCCAATCGGGCAATTTCTCTTCTTATAGGGTCAAAGCCCGATAAAATAATAGCTTCAGGAGTGTCGTCTATGATTACCTCAATGCCTGTAGCTGCTTCGAGAGCACGTATATTTCTGCCTTCACGACCAATAATACGACCTTTTATTTTGTCATTTTCGATATTAAATACTGTTACCGAGTTTTCAATAGCATGTTCTGTTGCAGTACGTTGAATGGTTTCAATAACAATTTTTTTAGCTTCATTATTAGCAGTTATTTTAGCTTCATCAATTATTTCATTGATGTGGCTTATGGCATCACTGTGAGCTTCGGCTTTAAGTAATTCTATTAAATCTTTTTTAGCGTCTTCTACTGATAATCCAGAAATGGCTTCAAGTTTTTCTACTTGTTTTTTATGAAATTTTTCTAAATCATCTTGTTTTTTATTTACAATATCCAATTGCAAATTTAGATTCTCTCTTATAGAGGAAAGTTCTTTTTGTTTGCGTTGAAAATCTTCTATTTTTTGCGAAAAAGCAGACTCTCTTTGTTTTAATTTGTTCTCAGCAACATTAACAGACTGGCTTTTTTCTTGAATAAATTTTTCATGTTCAGATTTAAGTTGAATGAATGTTTCTTTTGCTTGCAGAATTTTATCCTTCTTAATTATTTCAGATTCATTTGTTGCATCTTGAATGATTTTAGCATTCTTTTTTTCAATTGCTTTCTTTAGTATGGTAGATGTTAGTATAAATCCAACAACAAGACCTCCAATTGCAGCAATGGTAATCATTAATGTTTCCATATATATATAATATTTTTTTCATACAAAGAAAAATAGCAAATAAAAAACCCGCAAATAATCCAAGAGGCTATAGTAAACCCCAAATAAACACTTATAGAGTTGCCTGATTCATCGAACTTCCTCTGTCCTTAATGAGATTTCCAAGTAAACTTGAAATGAGGCCCGTTCTAAAAAGTCATGAGCTTGACCCTAATAATAATAATGTTGAGTTTACATAACGTAATGAATTACCGCGGGTAATATTTTAATTAGTGTATGCAAATATTTTAAAGAACTCTTTATTATAAACTTTCTGCTAATGCTTTATTAATTTCAACCAATCTATCTTGTAACTTATTTTGAATAAATAAATTTTCATCTTCAGTATTAATTGCTTTTGTGGCATATTGTAAGGCTACCATTGAGAGCAAGTCTTGCATGTCTTTATATGCATATTTGTTGGCATATAATTTTACTTGCTTGTTAATCTCTTCTGCAGTTTTCCTAATATTTTCCTCTTCATCTGGTTTTATATTTAGATGAAATTTTCTTCCACAAATACTTACCGAAATTGAAAGTATATTTTCTTTATCCATTATCTTTTATTCATTTAATAAAGCGATACACTTATTTATCTCTCGTATGAAATTGTTAATACTTCTTTTTACTTCTCCTGTATCATTATTTTGCTTAATTTCATCAGCTATATTTTTATATTTATTTTCTTTTCCAGTGATTCTTCCACA
>PHDR01000421.1 GCA_002841035.1 Bacteroidetes bacterium HGW-Bacteroidetes-12
AGTTTATCATCAAATTTAACCAGACTCGCCCCATACCCATTAAAGGTAACCAACGCCAATAAATTACCATCGGGGGCAACTCTTAAATTGGTAACATTTACTCCTAAAATAGCAGAATCATTTACGCTAAAGAGCGAATCTCCAACAGTATTTATTTTTAGCAAAAACCCAATATTTTGATAACTGCCCGATACTACATAACTGGTGTCACCAATTTCACAAATAGTAGTAGGGAACAATAAAGAACCGCCCTTTGGATAGGATTTTTCCCAAATTGGCTGAGCAGCAGTATCGGCTTTTGCTAAATAAATGTTTTTAAAATAACGACCAAGCATCAGGTAATTAGAGTCTGAAGTAATAATAACATCAACAGCTAAATCTGGCCCACCAGTGCCATACGCTCTATCGTGTAGAATTTGAGCGTTGCTATTGGTAAACACCAACAGCAGCAAAAGGGGTAATATGTAACGTATAAAAGGCTTCATTTTTTTAATTGGTTTTTGTCATACGTATTTAGTTTATAAAGGTAAACAATTTCCCACATTTATTACAAGGGTTGGGTTATTTCTTGGTAAAAATTGTTTTACTGAACAAATATAGTAAAAAAATATAAAATAGCATTTATAAGTGCTGTATTTAATAGTGCTAATTTAATTAGTGCTAAACTACTAACATTGATTCAACACATAAATCAATGTTGGTTATGACTAAACCGAAAAAAAATAAACCAAAAGAAATATTAAACTTGGCGAATAGAATTAAGCAATTAAGAAAAGAAAAAGGATACTCTAGTCAAGAAACATTTGCTTATGATAATGACTATACTTTAAGTTATTATTCAAGAGTAGAAAGAGGAGAGGATATAAGATTTAGCAGTTTAGTTAGATTGTGCAAAGCATTTAATATAGATTTAAAAACCTTTTTTTCAGAAGGTTTTGAAGATGATAAGTAAATTATGATGATTTCTATTAGAACAACACAAACAGCTTTTAGAAACTAAGTTAGAAGAGTATTTTAAAAGGAATCAATCTTAACTCCACAAAAGAGCATTTTTACTTAAAAGCTATTCACAACCTTTACTTTCTAATATAAGAGGAAATGCAGATTGCGAATTTGCAGTAGAGATACAATTTTGTAATATTCCATCAAAGAGAACTTCCTCGAAGTTCTCTTTTTTGTTTTACTCTTAGGAGTAATAAAAATCCAACGATAAAGAAAACAATTAACATCAACACGGAGGTGCGAATACTGAAAAAACCTTCGATAAGTCCAAAGAAAAAAGTGCCTATTACAACGCCCATTTTTTCAAGTACATCATAGAAACTAAAATAGGATGTGTTATCTGTTGTATCGGGTAGCATTTTTGAATAGGTTGAGCGTGACAATGATTGTATTCCTCCCATCATCAAACCAATTACACCTGCAATAATATAAAAATGAAGCGGTGTGTAAACAAACTGAAATGCCGCAACGCAAATCATTGCCCAAATAAACACTACAATTTGAAGTGTTTTTATATTGCCAATCAGTTTAGATAAATAAGCCATTAAATGTGCTCCAGCTATTGCAATAAATTGGATTACTAAAATACTGATGATTAAACCTGTTTGCATTTCTGCTTCGCTTTTCCATGCAATTTCCTTAGTTCCAAAAAAAACTGCCATCAGCATTATTGTTTGAACGCCCATG
>PHDR01000422.1 GCA_002841035.1 Bacteroidetes bacterium HGW-Bacteroidetes-12
CGGCTTTGGATTCATGTCCGCAAAGAAGAGGTGTTTGTATCAGAGTTTATACAACAACACCAAAAAAACCAAACTCAGCAATGAGAAAGGTTGCAAGGGTAAGATTAACTAATCAAAAAGAGGTAAATGCTTATATACCTGGTGAAGGTCATAATTTGCAAGAACACTCTATTGTTTTAGTTAGAGGTGGAAGAGTAAAAGATTTACCAGGGGTTAGGTATCATGTTGTTCGAGGTACTTTAGATACTACAGGAGTTGAAGGTAGAACACAACGAAGATCTAAATACGGAACAAAACGACCTAAAGTAAAAAAATAAACATACCAAATAACAAGGTTTAATAAATAATTATGAGAAAGTCAAGAGCAAAAAAAAGAGTATTACTTCCAGACCCTAAATTTAGTGACGTTTTGGTTACACAATTCGTTAATAATTTAATGTTGGATGGTAAGAAGAGCGTTTCATTTAAGATATTTTATGACGCACTAGAGATTGTTGGACAAAAAGTAACAGAAGAAAATAATTTAGATGTTTTTAAAAAGGCATTGAAAAATGTTACGCCAGGAGTTGAAGTAAGAAGTAGAAGAATTGGAGGGGCAACCTTTCAAATTCCACAACCTATACGTGATGAAAGACAAGTTTCTATGGGGATAAAATGGTTGATAAATTATGCCAGAAAAAGAAATGAAAAAACCATGGCACAGAAATTAGCTGGAGAAATTGTTGCAGGATATAAAGAAGAAGGAGCTGCTTTTAAGAAGAAAGAAGATACACATAGAATGGCTGATGCTAATAAGGCATTCTCTCACTTTAGATTTTAATTACAAGAAGAAAAAAACACACACAATGGCAAGAGACCTTAAATTTACTAGAAATATTGGAATTGCAGCTCATATTGATGCTGGAAAAACAACTACAACAGAACGTATACTTTTTTACGGTGGCGTAAGTCATAAAATTGGAGAAGTTCATGATGGAGCAGCTACAATGGATTGGATGGAGCAAGAGCAAGAAAGAGGAATTACGATTACTTCAGCTGCAACTACATTGACATGGCCTTATAGAGGGCAAAATTATCATGTGAATATTATTGATACTCCAGGTCACGTAGATTTTACTGTTGAAGTAAACCGTTCATTAAGAGTATTGGATGGATTAGTGTTTTTATTTAGTGCTGTTGATGGAGTTGAACCGCAATCAGAAACAAACTGGAGGTTAGCTAATAACTATAATGTTGCAAGATTAGGATTTGTAAATAAAATGGACAGATCGGGTGCGGACTTCTTAAACGTGTGTAAACAAGTAAAAGAAATGTTGGGAAGTAACGCTATAGCATTACAACTACCAATTGGTTCAGAAGATGATTTTAAAGGAGTTGTTGATTTAATTAATTTTAGAGGAATAGTTTGGAATGAAGAAGACCAAGGGATGACTTTTAATGAAGTTCCTATTCCTGATGATATGATTGAAGAAGCGAGAGAATATAGAGGTAAATTACTTGAAGCAGTAGCTGAATTTGATGATACCTTAATGGAAAAATACTTTGAAGATGAAAATTCTTTAACAGAAAGAGAAATATTAGACGCATTAAGAGCAGCAACAATTTCCATGAAAATTGTTCCTATGATGTGTGGTTC
>PHDR01000048.1 GCA_002841035.1 Bacteroidetes bacterium HGW-Bacteroidetes-12
TAACACAAAATTTCTGTTTCCATTTAAAGGAGGTGCTGCACCACTTGCTGTCCAAAATCCTGCTCCACTGTTAAAATCTTCTAAATAGGGGTAGGTGGTAATTTTTAAGTTGGTTACATTAATAGAGGTGGAAAGTGTGTCATTGCTTGAATTAACATCACCAACCAAAGAAGTAAAAGAAGTAAAATTATAAACACCTAAAGCTATCATATTGATAGTGGTAGGGAAAGTATAATTAACAAACCCACCCACAGGAATAGGCCCAGGAACAGTTCCTGTTAATGTAGTAGTTATTACCCCTGTTATATTGCTTTGAATAGGAACATTAGAAATAGGGTTACAACTCCCGTTAAAAACTCGTACGGTAACTTGTTGGTTGGTGTTGAACAAACAGCCTACGTCCACAGGGTCTATATAGGCAGTAATTCCAACATCAGGTCCATCTCTCACCACAAAATTATCGAAAGCAAAACTATACCACGATTGCAATTGAGGAGGACCATACCACGAACGACCAGACACTCTAAACTTAACACACGTTTGATTAGACAATAGACATAAATTATGTTGCACATTTGTCCAAGTATCAACAGGGTTAGTTTCGCTGTTCGACCAAGAATTAGAGGTGGTGTTGTACCAATTCGGGTCAGCATTGGTGCCTAGCTTAATCCAAGTAGTACCGCCATTTAAACTATAATCGACCCAATATTGGTTATTTGTGTTTCGAAGGCTGTGTTTAATATCGAAACTTAATTGAGGATTGGTTAATCCTGTAAAATTAAACACAGGGCTTTCTACCCATATTTGCGTGTTGTCACTGTTGGTGGTTGGTTCAACATACCAACTTTTTCCTTGTCCTTGCGGTCCGTTGAGATAGGTTGCTGGTAAATTTCCGTGTTTAAAATTCCTGTTATTATTGTTTGTTAAAGGAGCTGCACCAGTAGCTAACCAACCTGCGTTAGAAATGTTAAAATTGGCGGTGTAGGGATAGGTGGTTACCAATTGCTGCCTGCCATCTAATAAGGTGTCATTTAATAAATAAGAATCATTCACTAAAGAAGTGTAACTAAAAAAATGATAAGCCGCATCTGCAGTCATGTTTATAGTAGTTGCAAAAGTGAAGTTTGCAGTTCCACCACCAGGAATGAGTGGTCCGTTATATGTTCCTGTAAGTGTTGCTGTTGTGCCGCCTGTAACTTGGCAGGTAACAGGAATATTGGTTACGGGTTCAAAACTAAAATTAGTAATTTGAACAGAAACAGTTTGTGCAGCACCATACGTTTGTGCACAGCCTAAATAATTAGGTAACACTAATTTTGTTATTCCTACATCAGGATTGGAATAAAGTACAATATCATCTAAATACCAATATCTACCTGCTTGCCCACCATCGGTGTATCTAAAACGAACTTGCACATTGGCTTGGTTGGCGGCAATGGCAGTAATATCAAAAGTAGTATCTTGAGGAGCTGTTAGCGAACCTCTGGTTAGCTTTTCGTAATCTATTAATTGTGTCCAAGAAACGCCACCATTGTTGCTAATTTCAACAAAACCGTGCGTAAATTCAACACCAAACCAATGGTGCGTAATTTTTAAAAAAGCAGTGTTTCTGTTTGTGAAATCTACGGTTGGAGTTCTAAGTGTAGCCTCGTTGGGTGTTACTGCAGAACCTAATGCTAAGTCATCAAAAACAACATAGTTTCCACCGGACGGAGATGCAAAAACAGGAGCATTTCTAATAGTCCAAAGAGCAGTACCTTGTTGAGCGGTATTTGTCCAACCAGCAGGTAATCCAGCGGCAGTAAATGCTTCATTCAACAATATGTCTGCAAAAGACAATGAACTTATTGAAAGTCCTAAAAAAAAGAAAATTATTTTTTTCATAACATTAGCTTTATGTTGTGTTAAAATTACGTAGATAAAACTGCATTTGTTTTGTTGATTTTTTATATTTATTTCAGTTCTAAATTTATGGACATTCCTTTTTAACATCAAATAAAAATTGTAATTTAGAGTTTTTTAATCTTAAAAGCAAACGATGAAAATATACCCTTTAAACACAGGAAATTTTAAGTTAGATGGAGGAGCAATGTTTGGTGTTGTTCCAAAATCGTTGTGGCAAAGAACCAATCCCGCAGATGAAAATAATATGTGTAGTTGGAGTATGCGTTGTATGCTCATTGAAGATGGTGGTAGATTAATGATTATTGACAATGGTATGGGGAACAAACAAAATGATAAATTCTTTGGTTATTATTACCTGCACGGAAATGATTCTTTGGAGGGAAGTTTGAAGAATTTAGGATTTCATCCCGATGATGTAACAGATGTGTTTCTTACTCATTTGCATTTCGACCATTGCGGTGGTGGAGTAAAGTGGAATGCTGACAGGACTAAATATAAACCTACGTTTAAAAACGCTATTTATTGGAGCAATAGCCAACATTGGCAGTGGGCAACAGAACCAAATCAAAGAGAAAAAGCGTCTTTTTTAAAGGAAAATATTTTACCTATGCAAGAGTTCGGTCAATTAAAATTTATTGACAAAGAAGGGTTTGATTTTTTTGATATTTTATTGGTAAACGGACATACTGATGCCATGATGATTCCGCACATCAATTATCAGGGGAAAAAGGTAGTTTTTATGGCAGATTTATTGCCTTCTGTGGGGCATATTCCATTGCCTTATGTGATGGGTTATGATACTCGACCATTACTCACACTAGAAGAAAAAGAAATATTTTTGAATGAAGCAGCCGACAAAGAATATATTTTGTTTTTTGAACATGATGCTGTGAATGAATGTTGCACCGTGCAGCACACAGAAAGAGGTGTGAAGCTGAAAGAAACCTTTAAGTTTAATGAGTTGCTTAGTTAAAAAAATAGATGTTCATCTGTCGCTTACTAATTTTATTTTATTTCAGTTCTACTTGTTTTTTTGTGGAGGCTCAAAAAAGTAATTTAATTTTCACTTCTAAAGCTAATTTAGCTTTTAAAATTTCAATTAACAATATAGCTCAACATATTGATTTTACGGAAAAACTATCTGTAGTCAACATTAAGGGAGAGCAAAATTACATGCTACTTATTTCATTTAAAAATGACACTTTCATTATTAAACAACCCATCTATGTAGTGGATGAAAATGTAACTCAATTTTATGAAATAGAATCAACCAAAGTAGTACTAAAAAAAATGGTAATAGGAAAATATTCCTTTGAAAAATGGGATAAAAATTTGGTAGTTCCTTTTAGTGGCGTTCCTGTTTTGATAAAAGATACATTGAAAACGGAGAAGGACTCGTTAGTAAATGATTCTATAGTTGCTGTACCTTTTGAAGATTACTATAAAATGCCTGATTATGAAGGGAAAATAGGCTGTCCTTGGCCGTTGAAAAATGAAAAAATAGTAGAATTAAAAATTCAACTTCAAAAATTAAATTTAGACGATAGAAAGATAGAAACAGTTAAAAATTTTCAAGAAAACACGTTTGATTTTTGTATTACAATGGAACAAACCAAGGATTTAATGACTGAGTTTATTTTAGATGAAACAAAAATCGAATTGATAAAATTCTTATATCCATTTGTTTATGATCAAGATAATATCTTATTTTTGAAACCTAATTTTAGTTATGAGAATTCATTTGATGAATTAAAATTAGTTCTTGGCATTTAAATTGTAAACCGTGAAAAAAAAATATAAACCTTTTAAATTATAAAAAATGAAAAAACTTTTACTCTTAGCGACAGTAATATCGACCATGTCAATTACGTTGAATGCTCAAAATTGCAATGCAGTATTTTTTAATCAGGATGGAACACGTTTTCATGTGGTTTTGAATGGAATACTTCAAAACATTAATTATGAAACAAATGTGAAAGTAACGGATTTAAAATTTGAAGGAAGTTATAAAGTTACCATCAATTTTGAAGATGCAACACAAGCATCCATAACAAAATCTATTTATATGATGGATAACAATACAGAGTATTCTTTTGAAGTTATGAAAAACAAAAAAGGGGTATATGTGCTTCGTCCATTAGGAATGGTAGCTATTGCACAAGCCCCAACAACTCCTTCCCAATCAGTAGTTGTGTATTCAACAACTCCACCACCGACAATAGTTTCTGCTCCTGCAGCAACTACAAATGTGAATATTACAGAAACAACTACAACAACTACAACAAGTGGAACAACTGGCAATCAAGAAAATGTTTCTATGGGCATAAATATGGGAGGAGTTGGTATGAATGTAAATGTAAACATTAATGATGGAGGAATGAACACGGGAACTAATGTTCAATCAACAACTTCTCAAACGGTTACAACAACAACAGTAACATCCACTTCAACAGGTTCATATAATGATGGAATGACAACAAATCCAGTGTATGAAGCTATTCCTGTTGATGCTCCAAGTGGTTGTTATCAAGCTATTCCGGTATCAGATTTTAATGCAGGAAAATCTTCAGTAGAAAAACAATCTTTTGCAGATACCAAATTGAAAGTAGCAAAAACATTTACCAAAAACAACTGTTTGTCAGTTACCCAAATTAAAGAGGTAATCGGTTTGTTTAGCTTTGAAGATGGGAAATTAGAATATGCAAAATTTGCTTATGATTATTGTGTTGACAAGAAAAACTATTATCAAGTGGGTGATGCCTTCACTTTTAGCGGGAGTGTTGATGAATTGAATGAGTTTTTGGAAAGTAAGTAAAAAAACTTACAAAAAAACAAAAAATAGCTGCTTTAATTAACGGCAGATTAAACCTCCAAGGTTTCAAAAACCTTGGAGGTTTTTTTGATGAAAAAAACGACCAAATAACAAACTAAAAAGCTAATCGTAATCATAATTTCAGTTAATTTCGCAACGTAAATTTGACACAAATTTTTTTATAGTATGAACTTCAATAATACAGAAATAGCTTTTGCAGACAAAACCAATGCAGACTTAAAAAGAAGCTATTGGCTTTTTAAAATAATTGGGTGGAGTTGGTTAATAAAAATGGGACCAACAGTGTTGAAAATTTTCATGCCTTTTTATTTTCCAATTCCAATTATCAAAGCAACCATTTTTAAGCAATTTTGTGGAGGAGAAAGTATAGAAGACTGTGAAACAACAATTTCAGAATTAGCTAATAAAAATGTTAAAACAATTTTAGATTATTCTGTTGAAGGAAAACAACAAGAAGAAGTTTTTGAGGAAAATTTACAAGAAGCACTAAGAACAATTCAAAAAGCAAAACAACATCCTTTTATTCCTTTTTCAGTGATAAAACTTACAGGGTTTGCCCGGTTTGAATTGCTTCAAAAAATGAATGATAAAAAACAGTTATCGGAAAAAGAGAGTGCAGAATTTGAAAAAGTTAAAAAAAGAGTTAACATTTTATGTGAAACCGCTTTTAATTCAGAAATACCTTTGTTTATTGATGCAGAAGAAACATGGATTCAAGATCCAATAGATATGCTTGTGTTGGAAATGATGCAAAAATACAACAAACAAAAAGCAATAGTTTACAATACCGTACAACTCTATCGTTGGGATAGACTTACTTATTTTAAGCATTTATTGGAAATAGCAGAAAAAGAAAACTTTTTTATAGGAATGAAATTGGTTAGAGGAGCTTATGTCGAAAAAGAACGAGAGAGAGCTATCAAAATGAATTACAAAGATCCTATCCAAAAAACAAAAGAGGATACAGATAAAGATTTTAATTTAGCACTAAAATTTTGCGTAGAAAACATTAATCGTATTTCGTTTTGTTGTGGTACTCACAATGAAGAAAGTTCTCAATATTTAATTGATTTAATGAAACAATATCAGTTGGCTATTAATGACTCAAGAATATACTTCGCACAACTCTTAGGTATGAGCAACCACATTAGCATAAATTTAGCAAAAGCCAATTTTAATGTAGCTAAATACGTTCCTTATGGACCAGTAAAAGATGTAACCCCTTATTTAATACGAAGAGCAGAAGAAAACACTTCTATTGCTGGGCAAACAGGAAGAGAGCTACAATTGATACTAAAAGAATTGGAGAGAAGAAAGTAAAAACTTACTTTTTAATTAGTTTTTCTAATCTTCTTAGTAAATTTACTTTCTAACTTTAAATCCATTTTCCAATATATTTTAATTTTCGTTCACTATTTTTATGATTAAGAATTGTATCTTTGTTCATTAAAAATTTAGACTCAACAAAATTGATATATAATTATGGGATGTAGTGGATGTAGTACAGGAAGAGGCTGTTCATCTGGTGGATGTGGCTCTTCAAGTGGAGGCGGTTGTAGTAATAGTGGTTCATGCAGCAATTATAAATTAGCCGTAACCGATTGGTTAAAAGACATTGCATTACCTGCAGGACAAGAAGAATTTGATTGCCTCGAAATACGTTTTAAAAACAACAGAAAAGAATTTTATAGAAACACAGAAAAATTAAGCCTGAACATGGGCGACATTATAGTTGTTGAAGCAGCTCCTGGTTTTGATGTTGGAACAGTTTCACTTGCAGGAGAATTGGTTAAAAAGCAAATGCGAAAACACAAAGTAGCTTTTGATGCAGAAGAAATCCTTAACATCAAAAGAAAAGCAACTAAATCAGATATTGATAAGTGGTTTGTGGCTCAAGAACGAGAAGTGGATACCATGTATAAAGCCAGAACCATTGCTATTGCACTTGGGTTGCAGATGAAAATAAGCGATGTAGAATATCAAGGAGACAATACCAAAGCAATTTTTTACTATACAGCCGAAACAAGAGTAGATTTCAGAGAATTAATAAAACGCCTTGCCGAAGAGTTTAAGGTGAGGATTGAAATGAAGCAAATTGGAGTACGTCAAGAAGCTAGTAAATTGGGTGGAATTGGCTCTTGTGGTCGAGAATTGTGTTGTTCTACTTGGCTTACCGATTTTCGTTCTGTTTCTACTTCGGCAGCTCGTTACCAACAACTTTCATTAAATCCAGAAAAATTAGCAGGGCAATGTGGTAAATTAAAATGTTGTTTAAATTATGAATTAGACAGTTATACCGATGCGTTGAAAGATTTTCCAGATACAAGCATCAATTTAAAAACTAAAATTGGAGAAGCCTTTTTTAGAAAAATGGATATTTTTAGCAAAACACTATGGTATTCCTACAAAAATGACCCTGTTCAATTTATTGAGATGAAACTAGAACGGGTAAACGAAATTATAGCACTCAATAAAAAAGAAGGAAAACCCGATAATTTAGTAGTTTTTGTTGAAGAAAAAATAGTGGTTAAACAACCTAATTACGAAAACGTAGTTGGACAAGATAGTCTTACTCGTTTTGATAAACAAAAAGGTAGTAACAACAATAATAATAACAGAAACAAGAGAAAGAAAAAAAGAAAAAATTTTCCACCGAAAACGAATTAATGTGGAAATGAGGAATTAGTAGTTAGGTACTAGTAGTTAGTGTCATTCTGAACGAAATCCCGAAAGCTTTCGGGATGAAGTGATGAATCTCTAATTTCTAATTTCTAATCTCCAATCTCTAATTGATAAAAAAATGACCAAGTTAATAGCATCATTATTTATAGTTGCAGTTCTATTTTCATGCAACTCAAATGTTGTGTATGACGAATATATTGCCATAGAAAAAGAGAACTGGAAAAAAGAAAATATTGCTACGTTTGAATTTGATGCTTTAGACACACTTACAGCCCATAATTTTTATATTAATGTTAGAAATAAAGGAGAATATCCATACAGCAACCTGTATTTATTTATTACAATTAATGGTCCAGGAGGTAACTTTTCAAAAGATACTATAAATTGTATTTTGGCAGATGACAGAGGCAAGTGGAAAGGAAAAGGTTGGGGAGATTTGTGGGATTATCAACAACCCTATTTGGGCAATGTGAAATTTGCAAAAAAAGGGAAATACATCGTTTCTTATGAACAAGCAATGCGTACAGAAGATGGATTAAAAGGCATTTCTGACATTGGGTTAAAAATTGTGAAGGTAAAGTAAGGGGTTAGTAGTTAGATTTTAAGAAAAGACGCTGCAAGAAAAAATTAAAAAACCTCTATGAACCCCGTGTCTCCTGTGGTAGAAAAAAATATGAAATAGTGAATAATCTATAAAATGACCAAACAAGCAATATTTTCCTTTTCTATTTCACTCTTTTTTTTCATTTCTTTAAATGCTCAACAAAAAACAAAAGAAAGTATTTACAAAACAGAATATGAGGATGTAACAAGAAATTCTTATAACAAAATACTAATAAATTTATCTAAAGAACAACCACCAAAACACATCAACTACAAAGGAATTCCGATAACCACCAATGATTCAACTTTTAAATTTAATGGAAAACAGATAGATGAAAGTTTTCCAACACAATTTGCTGAAAATCATTATTTACCCTATTATTTCTCTTCCAAATCGTATAAACTTCCAACTGCTTTTAGCTTATTGAAATATTATCAATCGATTATAGATTCTAATTTAGCTTATAATGAGTTACCAAAAGAATTAAACCTCGTTCCTTTAGTTTGTTCTGCATTTAATCCCCTTTCAACCAATGGAATAGGAGGGGAAGGTTTTTGGCATTTATACTATCCGCAATCCATAAAATATGGATTACGTGTTGATGAATTTGTGGACGAACGTAGAGATTTTAAAAAAGCAACGCAAGCAGCAACACTTTATTTAAAAGATTTGCACAAACTCTACAACAATTGGGAACTTACACTAGCCGCTTATGCTTGCGGTGTGGTAAATGTAAACAAAGCAATGCTGCGAACCAATCAAAATAACTACAACGCTATTTATCCATTATTGCCAAGTAAAACCAACGATTTTGTAAATGCCTATGTAGCAATGTTGTTTTTATCTTATTATGATGATTTTGAACCCGTAATTCTTAACCCAATTATTGATGCAGATACTGTTTATATAACTAAAAAATTAGAATTAAAAGCATTGGAAGATGTGCTTAAGGCAGATGTTACTATGCTTGAATTTCTAAATCCTGAACTAAACAAAAAAATCATTCCCAAAAACACTATTGTAAAATTTTCAACAAAACTTAAAGCCCAATTTTTAGCACAGCAAAAAAGTATTTATCTTTATCAAGATTCCATACTTAATCAACCAAAACCTAAAGAAAAAATTGATACAATACCAACAATTGAGGAAGGAGAATATATAGTTTACAAAGTAAAATCGGGCGATGTGTTGGGTTTAATTGCCGAAAAGCACAAAATATCTGTAACCCAGCTCCAAAGTTGGAATAATTTATCAGGAACCAACATAAATATTGGTCAACAATTGAAAATTTATAGCACCGAATTTAAACAAGAAGCAGCCCCTGATCCTATTGCAGAAAAAGATAGCTTACCAAAACAAACAACACCTTCACAAACAGACACAAGACCATCAACATCTTCTTATTCTGAAATTTATATAGTTAAATCGGGAGACAATTTATGGATAATTGCTAAGAAATTTTCAGGAATTTCGGCAGAAGACATTATGAAATTTAATAATATTGATGCAAACTTAAAAATAGGACAAGAATTAAAAATTCCGAGCAAATAACATCCGAAGAAAAGAAGGTTTCGCCAAAAACCACACTATTTTTTTTGCTAGCAACCATGATATTGTTGCTAGTTGTTATGTTCTTATTTCCTGAAAAAGGCATACAAATGGGTAGCTATAAATTGCAATTTCCAACTCCAGTTGAGTTTTTTGGAGCAGCAAATGAGAATGATAGTATAGAAAATTTAGAAAAAGACCTTGCCAATATTTTTGATTCCACCGAAATAGCACAATTAAGTGTTATAGATTCTACCTTAATAAAACATCGATTAGATTCCTTGCATAACTTTCGTAAAAACTTTCAAGTTTCTGATAAATCAAAGCCAGCCTTACATCGTTTTTTTGATGCATTAGACAATGCCACAAAAAAGAAAGTTCGCATTATGCACTATGGCGACTCTCAAATTGAAGTTGATAGAATAACTTCTTACATTAGAAATGAACTTCAAAAAAAGTTTGGCGGTAATGGTGCTGGTTTATTTCCTGTGGTAGATATTGCTCCAAAAATGAGCGTAAATATTGCCTATTCAGAAAATTGGAAACGCTACCCTGGTTTCGGGCTAAAAGATTCCACCGTTAAACACAATAAATATGGTCCTTTAATTAGTATGAGTAGGTTTTCCCCAATACCAAAAACTACTATATTTACTGAAGACAGCACAAGTTATGAAGCCTGGATTACCATAAACAAACCCAAAGAGTCTTATTCTCAAACAAAGAATTACTCAATGCTAAGGATTCTGCTAAGTAATGCACTAGTTCCCGTTTCCTATAAAATTTTTACAGATAATGTAATGGCTAAAGAAGGAATAATTCCACCTAATTCGCCATTTATTGAATTAAAAACAACTTTCGATAAAACACCTGAAGAAATTAAAATTACCTTCAGTGGAAAAGATAGTCCCGATGTTTATGGTATTTCTATAGAAGGAACAACTGGTATTGTTATGGACAACATTCCGCTCAGAGGCTCATCGGGTACTGTGTTTAGTAAATTAGATAAAACACTAATGGCAAACGCTTACGCTAATCTTTCGCCCGATTTAATTATTTTGCAATTTGGAGGTAATGTGATGCCTTACATCAAATCGGAAAAAGAATGTAATGATTATGGAAATTGGTTTAAATCTCAAATTTATTTTTTAAAGAAATTAAACCCAAAAGCTGCATTTATAGTTATTGGACCAAGCGATATGTCTATCAAAGAAAAAACAGATTATATTACCTATCCATTTTTAGAAAATGTGAGAGACGCACTCAAAGAAGCCGCACTTAGTACCGATTGTGTATTTTGGGATATGTATGAAGTAATGGGAGGGAAAAATTCGATGCCTAAATGGGTAAATGCTGAGCCAGCTTTGGCAGCATCCGATTACACCCATTTTACGCCCGAAGGAGCCAAAAAAGTAGCCGAAGAATTTTATAAAAAAATAGTAGAAATGTATGTGGAATATAAATTGCAATAATGTGTAAATGAGTAAATGTGCAAATGTAGCAATGTATCAATATGAAAATGTAACAATATGTGAATGTGAGAATATGGAGATTATTCCCAGCTTTATGAACTTTACAAAATAAAATAACCCAATGAGTAACTATTTAATAAGAATAACATTTTTAATCTTTCTAATTCATTCACAATTAGTGAAAGCCCAATCAAACCCACATATATTACCTCAATATGATATTGTGCAGTATGATTCCAATTATGTTCATTTTTATAACGATAGTGCAAATTTCAATACTTTTTATAGCAAGTTAGATACCTTAATTGCTGAAGGCAGAGGCAAAATAAACATTATGCAAATTGGTGGTTCACACATTCAGGCAGATATTTGGTCGGATCAATTGCGTAAAAATTTTCAGCAACTTTCGCCTAACCTTAATGGCGGAAGAGGTTTTTTATTTCCTTATAAGTTAGCAAAAACAAACAATCCTTATTATTATGATGTTAGTTATACAGGCGAATGGAACGGGTATAGAAATTCAGTAAGCAAACATAAAGCTATTTGGGG
>PHDR01000049.1 GCA_002841035.1 Bacteroidetes bacterium HGW-Bacteroidetes-12
ATTCCATTTGGAGAAATTAAAATTGAAACGGAAGCATTAAAAACTCAACTAAAAGCTTACGAATTAGGAGTTACCAGAACATCACTTTTAGCAGTTCACGCCCTAAACCAAGCCATAAATGATGCACAACTTTCAGCTAGTGAATTAATACGTGATGACACAGCACTAGTTAATGCAACAACAGTGGGAGGAATGTGTTTAACAGATGAATTATATTTAGATGCAAATAAGCTATCAAAAGAATCACCTTATGTAGCGTCTTACGATTTTGGTTCGGTAGCTATTTATTTGCAACAGCGTTATAAAATAGGGGGAATTGTAAACACCATAAACACAGCATGTTCTTCTTCTGCAAATGCAATTATGTATGGTGCTCGATTAATTAAAAATGGATACGCCAAAAGAGTTATAGTTGGAGGCACAGATAGTTTAGCAAAATTTACAATAAATGGATTTAATTCATTAATGATTTTATCGCCCGAAATTTGCCAACCATTTGATGCTAATAGAAAAGGATTGAATTTAGGAGAAGGAGCCGCATTTATTGTGTTGGAAGGAGAAAAATCTTGTAAAGGCAAAAAAATATACGCAGCACTTACTGGTTATGGAAATGCGAATGATGCTTTCCATCCCTCAGCACTTTCAAACGAAGGAGACGGTCCTTTTTTAGCAATGAAACAAGCCCTTGACGTTGCTAGTCTTTCGCCAACTAAAATTGATTTTATAAATGCACATGGAACAGGCACAGAAAACAATGATGAGGTTGAAAGTAGAGCTATACTTCGTCTTTTTGGAGAAATCCCATCTTTTGCATCAACAAAATCTAATATTGGTCACACACTTGGAGCAAGTGGTGCAATAGAAGCTGTTTATAGTGTGTTGAATATTATGCATCAGGAAATTTATCCTAGCCTTGGCTTTGAAAATCCAATAGCAACAACTAAATTAATTCCAGCGTTATTCTATTCTAAAAAAGAAATTTTGCACGTACTTTCCAATTCGTTTGGTTTTGGAGGAAATTGTTCATCACTTTTGTTTTCTAAAGTTTAAGTTATGTTATACATTCATTTTACCTCCTGTATTTCTGCCCAACATACTTTTAATGATGTAAATCTAGAGTTAGTAAATCCAATAATAGAAAATAAATTATTTGCTGTTGAACCAAGTAACAATGAAATTCCAAATACTGTGCTAAGAAGAATGGGAAAAGCGGTTAGAATGGGAATAAATTCAGCCTTACCAATAATTAAAAATCAATCCGAACTTAAGGGGATAGTTATTGGAACAGCCAATGGAGGAATGGAAGATTGTATTAAATTTCTAAATCAAATAATTGATTATGATGAAGGAACATTAACACCAACAAATTTTGTACAAAGCACAGCAAACAATATTGCAGCACAAGTAGGCTTGTTCACATCTAATAAAAATTATAACATCACACACGTTCATAGAGGATTGGCTTTTGAAAATGCAGTTATTGATGTTATGATGCTTACAAAGGAACATCCTGAATCTACATTTTTACTTGGTGGGGTTGATGAAATTTCTACCTATAATTACACCATATCGTTTTTAGATGGACTTTACAAAAGTGAAGTTGTTACAACAGAAACATTTTATGATTTAGATACTCCAGGTTCATTAGCGGGAGAAGGTTCGGCTATGTTTGTTGTTAATTCGCAAGCAGAAAACGCATTAGGTAAACTAATAGCAATTCAAACCATACATTCGTTAGACGAGAAATTAATTGAATCTAAATTAATTGATTTTTTAAATTCAAACCTCGTTGAAAATCAAAAATTAGATTTGTTTTTATCGGCAGAAAATGGCGATTGTAGGTTAAAAAAACAAATAGAGTTGTGCGAAAAAATAGCCGATACAACAACCATTCGATACAAACATTTAACAGGAGAGTTTCCAACTGCTTCAGCACTTTCATTATGGTTTGCTTGTAATTTTATTGAAAATCAAAAAGTGCCTAATAATATGATAAAATCTGGTTCAATACCAACTGAAATAAATACCATTTTAATTTATAATAACTACAATGGTAATCAACATAGTTTTATGTTGGTAAGCCGATAAAACAGTTGTTATTATTTCTTGCAAACCAATAAAGAGCTACTAACTCCAATACCATCAATTTCTTCAATAGAATTAAAACCTGCTTTTCTAACTAATTTTTTAAACAAATCGGAATGATACATCTGGCTATTTCCATTGGCTATGTTGGTGAAATATAACGATGTCATTTGAAGGCAAAAAGCAGACACTTCAAATTTTTGTCTATCCCAAAAATGCTCTAAAATAATTACCTCACCGTTTTCATTCAAGGCTTCAAAGCATCTTTTTAAGATGGAAACAATTTCATCTTCAGAAAAGCAATCTAAAAACTGACTCATCCAAATAACGTCATATCCTTTGGGTAGTTTGTTGGCTTCGTCTAAAACATTCATTTCATAAAAAGAAACCCGTTCGGCATTTTTGTCTTTTTTGATGTTTTCTTGAGCCATTTTTAATTGACCAGGAAGATCAACCAAACCCATGTGAACGGTTTCAGAATAATTTATGCATTTCAATGCCCATTTACCAGTGTTTCCTCCAATATCTAAAATTCGTTTTGGATTGCTTTTAAAAACATGTTTAAAAACAGCATCAAATGAGTAATCAGAATAGTAGTGGTCAAATTTAAACCAACTTTCTTTTTGCTTTTCATTTAGAGAAGAAAGCCCTTCATAAATAGTATCCCATTTGCCCAATTCTTTTAATCCAGTTGGTTTTCCTGTTAAAATTGAGTTTTCAAGATCAAACATACCTTGATAACAAATGTCGTGAACAAAGTCCATGTTGGCTGTAGTCATATCATCATTCATGATGTAAAATCCAGCTAATGTTAGCTTGTATTTGTCCTCATTTAACGTAATTAATTGTATGCCTAAACCAGCTTCAACCAACACCCGAACGCCATAAGTAGAAAGGTTAGTTTTTTCAACTATTTTTTCAAACGAAATGCCATCTCTCCCCTCAGTTTTAATGATGGATAAAATCCCTAAGTTACGAAGTGTTCTTGCAGCTTGAAATACAATTGGAGCAAATGCTATTTGTTGTGCATATATTTTTGCTTCTAAAGCATTTTTATCATTTACTTTGAAATAATCCATCTGTTAAGTTTAATATTAAAAAACACCAAAGATATAGTTAAATATTAAAACAGCAAATCCAAATGAATTTCATTTGGATTTGTTTTTTTGTTTTTTCAACTTAAATTGGAACTAAAAATTATAGGATAAAGTTTAATTACCATTATTTTTTTTCCATTGTTTGTAATAAGTTTTTTCAACTTGAACCATTGCATTAAATATTGTTTTAGCCCAATAATTTCTCATTCCAATTCCTCCAGCTTTACCAATAATTTTTTCTTTTATCAAAACTTTTTTTGTTTTAATATCAAAAATAGTAACATAAACAGTTCCTTGTTGTTGTCCTTTGTTAAAAGATTCTACAATAAAAACAACGCCAATTCCTTGTTTTTTTTCTCCAACAGCATAACCGTTAATGATGGAGTTAATGGTTTTGTCAGCATCATCAAACTTATAATCATTGTATGACATAATTTTGTCATCATCAATTTTAGAATTTGTTTTTTCAACAATACTTAAATCATTAACAACAGAGGTTTTTTTGAATGTTCGTTTTAAATCATATTTAGCTGATTCATTCACAATTAGCATATTCCACCCAGGAATGTATTTGGTTTTCAACTCATGCCCAGTAACTGGGGCAGCACCAGCACCTTGGTCAAAGGCACCAACAAATTTTGCTTTAGAAAAATCAAGTCCGTACCAAACTATTTCATCTCCCGAGAGGAAGTCTTGAGCAGTATGTTGAGCAATTAATAGAGAGTTAATGTAAATAAAAGCGAATAAAAAGATTGTTTTTTTCATAATAAAAAAGTGTTGAAATTAAACGACAAAGTAAATTTAAAAGTTAGTACCTGAGATGGGACTCGAACCCACACGTCTTACGACACACGCACCTCAAGCGTGCCTGTATACCAATTTCAGCACTCAGGTAAATTAATGGGGTAAAAGTAAAAAAAATATAGCATAAAAAAAGCCTTTTTTTTATTAGTTGTGTATAGAACTGTTTTGTTACTGCTTGTAGCAAAAAACTATTAAGTAGTCGATACAATTATAGATGTTAAGGTGTTAAGATCTTAGCTTATAGCCAATTATTTATTCCGTTATAATCCGTTTACGAAAATCCTCGAAAGTTATAAAACTTTCGGCACTCGTACCAAAAGTGTTTACATTTCCAAAAAAAACTATTTGGATGTGGTTTATATATTGCAGTTAGGTAAATATTGCCTATACAATTTGCTTAGAAATATATTCAGAATTTAATAATCTCAATGCTGCCATATATTTTATTCGAAACGAAATTAAATCGCCAATATGATAGTTTTTTTCAGACTTTTCGATGTCTAACACAATCATATCAGAACTTGCTCCAACAATAATTATATTTTTGTCTTCAGGAATAATTAAATTATAATCGGAAACATCTAGTACACCTAAATCTATAATAGCTCTGTGGTGAGTCTTACCATAATCTTCTGGATTTATTTCAAATTTTTCGCCACTAGGATTTCCTCCCATAGCACCTATGGGGTTTATGGGTTTTTCGGTTATTTCTATAATCTCGGCAAACAATTTAAAAACATCGGTTTCCATGCCTTCAAGCGTTTTTCCTGTAATTAAGTTGTTGCCAAAAAAAAGTGTTTCGCCAACTCTAAAGTGGTTAATTCCAGCAGGCAATTGTTTCATTAATAACATTGGAATTACCACGCTTGTTCCACCTGTAACCCAAGGTATTTTTCTGTTAAATTTTGCTTCAATTAACTGTTTGTACAAACTTAATTGTACCATTTTATCTTCCGATGGGTAAACTCCGTGTAAGCAGTTTAGATTGGTGCCTATTCCTGTTACTTTTATGTTAGGTAATTTAAAAATAGATTCATAAAAACGCATTAAATCCTCACCCATAACTCCTTCTCTCAAATCGCCCAACTCAATCATAATAATGATTTTATGCATTTTATGTTGACGAACGGCTTCTTCCGAAAGCCATTTTATGGTTTCAAATTCTGTATTAAAACTTGCATCAGCATATTGAACTATTTTTTTTATACTTCTTTTAGCGGGTGGTTTTATGTAAACAGTATCAATTTTTGGGGCAAGTTGTTTAATTTTTACTAAATTACTTACACGAGCATCGCAAATTTCTTTCGCACCTAAACGCAATAGTTCTTTTAAATAAAGTTCGTTGCCACAAAGTAGTTTGCTTACAACAGCCCACTCGATGTTGTTGGTTTTAAAAAGATTATCAAGATATTGAAAGTTTTTTTTTAGCTTGTCTCTGTATAATTCTATAAATGCCATAATTCAATTATTTTATAATTTTTCTGGGAATATCTTCGGGTAAGCGGGTAAGTAGTTCGTAGTTCAGTAGGTTACTCATTTCTCCAAAAGATGCAACAGAAATAGTAATTCCATTTTGTTCTCCAATTAAAATAACCTCATCACCTTTATCAATTTCAGGAACATTGGTAATGTCAATTATCATCATGTTCATATTTACTAAACCAATAACATCGAGTCGATGACCTCTAATTAAAACTTTCCCTTGATTACTTAACGAGCGACTAAAACCATGAGCATACCCAACAGGAATGGTCGCAATTTTCATGTCGGTTTCGGTTAAAACTGATGTTCCATAACTGATGTATTCTCCTGCAGCAACTGATTTTGTTCCCATAACATAACTTTTCCAAGAGATTAATGGTTGCAAAGGGTTGCTATTAATTTTGTTTTTAGTGTAATATTTCATTTGAGATTCTCTGCTGGGCCAAAAACCATATTGCATTATTCCTACACGAACCAAATCGTTTATAGTTTGAGGATAATTAATAACAGCAGCCGAGCAAGCAGTATGTTTTTGTAGAAAATTGATGTTGTTGGATTTAAAAAATTTTAAAATTCGATTATAAGTAACAATTTGCTTTTTTACCCTAAAGTAATTGGTAATACTTTCTGCTCCGGCAAAATGCGTACACAACCCTTTTATTTCCAAATAGTTTTTGTTGTCTTCAATAAAATGAATAACATCTTTTAGTTCATCTACACAAAAACCAGTTCTGTTCATACCTGTTTCAATTTCTATGTGGACTATGGCTTTTTTCTTTAGTCTTTTAGCAATTTTTACGGCTTTTTGTAATCTTTCTAAATCAAACACAAAAAATTCTATGTTTAAATTGATAGCCCATTCCAATTCATTTGTAGAATTAGCAACACCCATAATCATTATGGTGCTTTCTCTATTACTTACTTTTTTTAAGCGATAAGCTTCGTAAGCACTAAACACAGAAAAATGGTTTACACCAACTTCTTCAGCCATTGGAGCAAAAGTTTCTATGCCATGTCCGTAAGCATTTCCTTTAATTACAGATGAGAAAATACAAGATTCGCCAATAAGCGAACGTATAAATGATAGGTTGTTTTGATATGCGGTTTTACTAATTTCTATTGTTGAGGTAACATTCATTTTAAGTTAATAATTTTTTGGCTACGTTAATAAACATAGCAGTTCCTATTGGAGCAATTTCATCTGGAAAATCATAATCAGGATTATGCAGTCGGGGAGTATCTTCTCCCGAACCCAATCCGAACATTGCTCCTTTATATATTGTAGTGAAAAGCCCAAAATCTTCTCCCCAAGGGAAAGGTGATGGTTTTTCTAAGGTATCAAAATTGTTTTCTGTGGCGATTTGTTTAATAATATCAACTATTTCGGCATTGTTTTCATTGGCTTCAAAAGCTTCTGTAAAAGAAATAGTAATATTTAATTGTTCTTCTTTAGCAATGTGCTCAGCTAAAGCACTTATTTTATCAGTAAGTTCTTTTGTCTGTACATTACTAAGTGTTCTTATGGTAAAATGCGTCTCACCATATCCTGCTGAAGTTCCATAAGCCTTACTGCCAATGTGGGTATAAATAGGAGTAATAACCGTGTAATGTTCATCATCTTCAATATTTCTGGCAAGAGCTAATGATTGTTGTGTTATTTTACTTATTGCTAATGAAGGGTTTGTTCCTTTGTGAGGTTCAGCAGCATGAGATGTTTTTCCTGTAAGTTTAATAATAATGCTGGTTACAGAAGGAGTGAAGTTTCCATATTTATAAACTATTTGTCCTTTTTTGTACCCAGGAACATTATGTAAGGCAATAGCATAATCAGGTTCAATTTGCTTAAAATTAGCATCTGCCAATACTTCTTTAGCACCTTCGCCATTTTCTTCGGCAGGTTGATAAAGCAATACAACCCTTCCTTTTTCAGGTCGATTGTTACCATAATATTTACCCGCAGCAGCTAATATACTCATGTGTCCATCATGTCCGCACAAATGAGCTTTTCCATCTGTTTTAGAAACGTAATCAAAGGAATTTATTTCCTGAATAGGTAGTGCATCTAATTCACAACGAAGCATTACCGTTTTTCCAGAAGTTTTTCCGTTAAAAACAAAGGCAACTCCCGTTTTACCTAAATGTACAGTTTGGTCGGGATGGAGTTTATCAAAAAAAGCAATAATTCTTTTTTTTGTTTCAAACTCTTCTCCTGAAATTTCAGGGTATTGATGCAGTTCTTTACGCAAAAGAACAATTTCATTGTCTGTTATCATTTTTTTAAACGCATTTCTAAATAAGGATTGCTAAATCCCATTTTTTCATATAAAAATTTAGCAGGGTTATCTTTTTCAACATGAAGAGCAATATCGCCTTCGGTGTTTTCTATGGCTTTTTGCATGATTTGTTTTCCAACGCCTTTTCCTCGTTGGTTTTTGTTTACGGCAATGTAAACTAAAATATTTTCGGGAATATAAGCACTCATCCCTGTTTTGTTGATGATGGTAGCTCCCACAATTTCGTTATTTTCTATGGCTAATAAAATTAATCCGCCTTTATTGGGTGTAAACACATAATCAATACATTTTTGGATAGCCTCTTTGGCATCTCCATATTGATCTAAATGTTCGTATAAAAAGCTAACAATTTTATTGTCGTTATAAATTGTGTGTTTTCCTGTTTGTGGTGTTATAAGTAAAATTTCCATTTGTTTTTTCTTGATTTTTTTTGAATTAATAAGTTAAAAAAAACAGCAAGAAATGTCAGCGATAGAAATAAGAATTAAGAAAAGTGATAATTAAATTGAGAATCATCTTTTTTGTTTGGTTTCAGGCAAAGGTACTATTAATTAAGGCGAATTCCAAAAAACGATAATGATGATAGGTCGGAGAAACTCACACTTTTAGTTTTAAAAAAAAATATAAACCACATAGACACATAGTATAGGTTGTAAGAAAGGCGTTCGAAATTTATATTAAAAACATGCTACCTGAGTAGCAATCTATTTTTTTAGCATTATTTTTGGATAGAATTTTAACTAATTGAACATTAAGGTTTTTTCCTTTTTAAAATAAAAGTGTGCGTTTGCCCTGAATTAAAAGCACCTACAAAATGAATGAAACCTACAAAACTGCCAAAAAACTAAAACTGCTCGCAACTAAAATGCAATATACAGCGTGTTGGCAAATCGTGTTTTTATTGTGTTAATTGATAATCTTCTATCAAAAGTCCAGCAGAAAGACTAAGTTTTTTAGTTAGATTACGAACCATGTCAATGGTTAATTTTCTTTTACGGTTTAAAACTTCTGAAACCCTACTTTTCCCTCCAATTTCAGAAACTAAATCAACTTGTTTTAAGTCCAGCTCTTTCATGCGTATTTTAATTGCTTCAATTGGGTCTGGAGCTTCAATTGGATAATGGATGTTTTCATAGTCATCAATTAATAATCCAAGAATATCTGCTTCATCACTCTCTTTAGTGCCAATTTTCGCATCAAAAATTTTGTCTAGTCTGTTTAATGCAACTTGGTAATCAGCTTCGGTTTTTATAGGTTTAATTTTCATGGCTTATAATTTATATTGTATCTGCATTTATTTTATCATATTCAGCATGAGTACCAACGAAACGAATAAATGCCCATTGTTTCTCAAAATTGAATTTTACAATTAAACGGTACGAATTTCCTTTAATGTTAAAAACGATTCGTCCGCTTTTAAGAATACTAGCGTTAGCATAAGTCTTTTTAACCTCATTTGGCGATTTCCAATTGGAACTTATTGCTGTATCGTACCAAGTTTTTAAATATTGTTCCGAATCAGCATGCATTAACCAATATGTTCTTAACGTGCTTTTTGCAAATATTCTTTTCATTGTACGGACAAAAGTAATTAAAAGTTCCCAAATATAGAACTTATTAAGAAAAAATATTTTTTATGGTTGGCAAATCGTTTTTATTTTTTACAAGTATGTCAATTTATATTTTAGAGTTCTTGTTTCAATGTCAATTGTTGCTGAAACGGCATATTTTGGTTGAATACTGAAAATGATGTAAGGAAATCTATTCAAATCCATAGTGTCAACGATGCTAAGATTTTCATTATCAAGAATTAAATTACTCATTGCTCTATTTACTTCAGCTGTATCAAAGTGGTTCAGAGTAATAGTTAGATGGAAAAACTCATAACCACTTTTTTTTAATGAGTTTTCCTAAACTTGAAATATTTAGCAACTACATCTACCATCAAAATTAGAAATACGGCAGAAACAAAAGTGTTTATGTTTTCAATTTTTGGGAATGCAACATCAATAAAATTCGGAATGGTGCTTAACATATAAATAGCAGCTACAATAATTGAGGTATAAATTGTCCATTTTAAATCAATAAAAACAGGTTGTATTTCTGTTTGAAAATGGCTCAACACTTTTTCGCTAACATCTATTGTTTCGGTTACAGCCAAATTGCTTTGAATAGCTTTGCTAAATAACGTTTCTTCACTTACTTTTAGCTGACAAGTTTCGCAACTAGCTAAATGTTCGTTAAAAGCAACAAGTTGAGTTGCATTATCCAGTAATTGGTGGCTAAATTCAAAGATTTCTATATCGGTTAAATGCTTATTCATAGCGAATTTGATTTAGTAAAGTTACGTCTTTTTCAGACAATAGGTTTTTAAAATTTTCTCTTGCTCTAAAAATTTTCACCCTAATATTAGCTGCCGAAAGTGCTGTAATGGCTTCAATTTCTTTCAACGATAATTCATTGAGGTAAAATAAAGTCAATAGTTCTTTTTGGTCGGCAGGAAGCTGACTGAAATAATGTTCAATCAACAACTTCATGTCTTTAATAGCAAATATATCCAATATGTTTTTTTCGTTATCAACTACCGGGATGCTTTCCGTAAGTTCAGTTGTAGGGATTTTATTTTTCCTCAAATAATTTAACACTTCATGGTGAGCAATACTATATACCCAAGTTTTTAGTTTAGATTTTCCCTCAAAAGAGTTGATGTTTTTAATACATTTAATCAACACATCTTGCGTAATTTCTTCAGCAACTTCTCGCTGATTAGTCATTTTCACACACAACACAAATATAAATTGCTGATGCAATTGCACAAAATAATTAATAGCCGAATGACTTTTACTTTGTAATCCTTTTATGAGGTCTGTTTCTTCCAACTAATTGATTTAGTTTATAAATGTAAGACACATAAACGAAATAAAATGTTACAAGTTTGGATTTGTTGTTTGGTGTGTTGATTTCAAATTATTTTTTGACTTGTCATATTGAGCAAATTTTTTCATTCCGATTTTGATGGAATAGAAAAAAGATGCCGACCGCAAAGCAGCAACAATTCATTGATTTAAATAAAAGAGTAATTGTTAAATATCTTATTATTTGACAATCTTAAATTATATTGTTTTTTATGAATTATCACACTGTTTGTAACATTTTTTCATTAGCTGTTGTCAAAGGATGTACAAACCAATTAAATTTAAAATTATGACAGAAATTATAGGTGTATCAATTCCAATTTTTATAACATTAGGTGTTTTTGCAATGATAGTATTGCTTAGAAGAATGGAAAATCAGGAAAGATTAAAAATGATAGAAAAAGGTATGGATTTAAACTTGCCTAAAAAAGAAAGTAACAGCGGTACGGCACTAAAGTTTGCTTTAATTGCAGTGGGTGTAGGAGTGGGGTTGCTAGCAGGTAACTTGTTAGATGTTTATACTCCACTAAAAGATGAAGTGTGTTATTTTTCAATGGTGTTTTTATTTGGTGGCTTAGGCTTGTTTATTGCCAATAAAATGGATGAAAAAAAACGTAAAAACAATAAAAACGGAGAGGTTAGTTAATTTTAATTAGATTAAACAGTGTAAATCTTTGTTTTGAGCAGGTTGAGAAACCTGCTTTTTTTATTTCAAAACTTGATTTTTGTCAGTTTTATTCGTGTGTAAATTCGTATATTTGTTCCTCTTAAAAAATAGAAAATAAAACGAATTAATAAAATAAACTATGCCCAGATACCATAAATTAGGAAAAATCCCTAAAAAAAGACACACTACTTTTAAAAAAGAAGATGGTAGTTTATATCAAGAAGAATTGTTT
>PHDR01000423.1 GCA_002841035.1 Bacteroidetes bacterium HGW-Bacteroidetes-12
CATAGAAACCGACTTAACACAGGGCGAATTTGAAATGTATGATTTAGTTGGAAGATTAGTGTTAACTCATACCATAAAAAGCAACATCGAAACCATAAACACGGCTCATTTACCAAAAGGAACGTACATTTATAGAATTAGCACAGCAATTGGCTTTCCATCTGTGGGAAAATGGATGAAGAATTAATTTATAAAATTACAATCGGTAAATGGAAAATGCGTAGCTTTCCCTCGGAATTCTACTGATTGTTAAAAAAGCAACAACTTTCTAAATTATTCGTAAAATTTAAAGTGGCACACCATTTGCCTTTTATACTATTTTATATGTCATAATAGTATTACACACATCTTATAAATTTTACATCATGAAAACAACAAAAATTATACTAGGCGTAGCCATGATAGTGTTTTTTTCAGCCTATCAACAAAGCGACACTCCTGTTTTAAGCACAACTTCCACTGATGCTTCATCCTTGCGAAAAATCAATCACAATGCATTTAAAGCAGGGGAAGTGTTAGAATTTCGTTTACATTATGGCTTTATGAATGCTGGAACTGCTAAAATTGAAGTTAAAGAATATGATAAAAAAATAAACAACCGAGAAGTGTATCATATTGTTGGAACTGGAAAAACTGCCAGTGCATTTGATTGGGTATTTAAGGTGAGAGATCGTTATGAAACCTATCTCGATGTAGAAGGTGTATTTCCTTGGCTTTTTGTTAGAGACATTAACGAAGGTGGCTATAAAAAGAAACAGAAATATCAATTTGTACAAAATAAAAAAATAGTTGCCACTCAAAAAGGAGAAACACATGAAGCTCCAGAAGGCATTCAAGACATGCTATCTTCATTCTTTTATTCTCGAACACTTGATTATAGTAAATCAAAAGTAGGCGATGTCATCACTATTTGGTCTTTCGTTGATGATGAAATTTGGCCCTTGAAAATAAGATATATGGGAAAAGAACGAGTAAAACTAGGAAAAACAACTTATCATGCTATGAAATTTCACCCAGTAACTCAAAAAGGTAGAATCTTTGACAAAGAAGAAGATGTAACATTTTGGATATCTGATGATGAAAATAAAATTCCATTAATGATAGAAGCTAAAATTTTAATTGGCTCAATAAAAGTAGAACTAACCAATTCCGAAGGATTATCTCACCCATTGGCAATAGTAAAAAAATAAGGTTAACAATTCTTTGTTAAAAAACCAATTGAAAATACCACGAACCTCAATAAGTTCGTGGTATTTTTGTTTTCAATATGAAAAAAATTATTTTAGTAACTTTTGTAGTTTTATCGATATTCACATTACTTTACATCTTCACATCGAAGGAGACAGAAGTTGTTGTAATACAAGAAGAAAACGAAGAGATTTTCCTCCCAACTATAGAATATGGTATTGAAATGGACTCTTTTATGGTTTATAAAGATGTAATTGAACCCAATCAATTTTTGGCAAATATTTTATTAAAATACCACATTCCATATACAGAAATTGATATGCTTGCAAAAATGTCGAGAGAAATATTTGATGTTAAAAAAATTGCTTCAGGCAGAAAATATACCATTTTATGCAGTAAAGACTCCATAGGTAAGGCACAGTGTTTCATTTACGAACCCAA